>JANOKW010000265.1:0-5439 GCA_031419475.1 Hyphomicrobium sp.
GCGATTTCGATTTCGCAGCCATCGCACTTGTTAAAGGGAGACGCCTTTTCGATTTCGGCCGCATGAGCCGAAAGTTCAAGCACCTCGTAGCGGCTGTCTTTGCTCAACAGCAGCTTCAACTCGTCAGCGACCACTTTGAGCCGCCGGAGGTCCTCCTTGTTGAGTACCGGGACAACCTCCCCTTCTTGCTCTGCATCCCTGATATCAAAGGGAAAAACCGCTGTTTTTTGCGCTGCAATAGCGGGGGCCGTGATTGCGAGAATAAGGCCAATGAGCGTCAAACGGGTGGTTATCACTGTCGGGCCTGTCTGTCGTAAAGTTGCAGCTTGCGGGCAAGTTGTCATGCATTTCCTCTTACTTACGTGCCCCATGTTGTACGTTCCCCATGTTGTACGTTCCCCATGTCTTGCGTGCGCCGTTTAATCTTACGTGCCCCATGGGGGTCTCGGATTGCAAGGGTGGCGCCGCAGCACTGGGTATCAACACCGGTCACAATAGCGCGAGTAGTCCGCCGCCTTCTTGACAACACCGTACTCACCCCCCTCTTACAGCTACATAGTAACACTTTGGATCTGACGCCCCAAGCTTCAGATCCGTTGCGGCAAAAGAGGCGGCCATTGCGTTCAAAGTTCTGCTCCACCTGCAACTCGAGGCGACGCGTGGCCTCAATCCTCTCAATGGCTTTGTTTTTCGGGCTCCTGTTGCAGCCGCCTCTCGCGCTATTTTGGGGTTTGGCATCCGCCTATGCTGCAGAACGCGCCCCAGATGAGCCTGCAGCGCCCGCCCCAGTTGCCCCTGCCCCCGCTGCCCCCGCCCCTACTGCCACCGCCCCTGCTGTCCCGAGCGAGGCCGCCGCTGCGTCAAAGGACGTGCTGCAGATCCCGGTACTTTATCTCAAGCAACACAGAGCCAAGAACCCGCCGCTTTCCCTGCTCGATATTGCCCCGCCAGACGATGGCGTTGCTGGAGCGAAACTCGGCATTTCCGACAACAATACAACCGGCAAATTCGTGCATCAGAGCTTCACGCTCGAACTTGTCGAAAACGCCAGCACAGATGCACTCGTTTCAGCCGCCGCAGCAAAAGTAGCGGGCGGCACCAGCTTTATCCTCGCGGATATGGATCCCGCAGATTTGCTGAAGCTTGCAGACGCACTGGCTGGCAAAGATGCGATCATTCTCAACGTTGGTTCGGCTGACGATAGCTTGCGCGAAGAAAACTGCCGCGCCAACGTGCTCCACACGCCCCCTACCCGCACCATGCTAGCAGATGCACTCGGCCAGTATTTTGCCTGGAAAAAATGGACCAATTGGTTTTTGATCTCAGGGCCGCAACCCGAAGACAAACTTTTCGCTGACGCGATCAAGCGCACAGCCAAGCGTTTTGGCGCCAAAATCGTCGAAGAACGGGAATTCAAATACGATTCCGGCAGCCGCCGCGCCGATGGCGGTTTCGAACAGGTTCAACAGCAGATCCCGAGCTTCACCCAGGGCGCTAAAGAGCACGACGTCGTCATGGTGGCCGACGAAGGCCAACTCTTCGGCGACTACATTGCCTATCGCACTTGGTCGCCGCGCCCTGTCGCTGGCACGGCCGGACTGACGGCGGCAAGCTGGCATCCGGCTCTCGAATTATGGGGCGGAACGCAGTTCCAAAACCGTTTCAAACGGCTTGCCAACCGCCACATGCGCACTCTCGACTACGATGCCTGGGTCGCGATCCGCACGATCGGGGAAGCTGCAACGCGCAAGAACACCAATAAATTCGCCGATCTCAACGCCTACATTCATACGCCCGAGTTTGAGGTCGCAGCCTTCAAGGGCGTTAAAACAACCTATCGAGCCTGGAACGGCCAACTGCGTCAGCCCCTGATCGTAACGACGCCGAAACTCTTGGTCAGCATTTCGCCCCAGCAGGGCTTCCTGCATCAACTGACTGAACTCGACACGCTTGGATTGGATAGACCCGAAACCAAATGCAAAGCGTATGCGAAGTGACAGGCTCAAGCGATCAAAGCGATGCGCCGACATTGAGCACATTCCGGAGGAAAGTAATGCACACGTTGAAACTGGCTTTAGTAGGCTTCCTTGTAACCGTCGCAATCGCCGCCAGCGCGCCTGAAGCCAGCGCCTACACAGCTTATATATCCAACGAAAAAGACAACTCGATCACCGTGATCGACACCACCAAGCTTGAAGTGATCAAAACCATCAAGGTTGGGCAACGTCCGCGCGGCATCATTCTGTCGAAGGACGGCAAGTGGATCATCGTGTGCACGAGCGACGACAACATCATCCAAGTCTACGATGCCAAGACATACGAGTATGTGAAATCACTGCCGTCAGGCCCCGACCCCGAACTCCTCATTCTGCATCCCAGCGGCAAGACGCTCTACGTCGCCAACGAAGACGATAACCTGGTCACGGTTGTCGACGTCGAAACGGGCGGAATCATCTCTGACATCCCCGTTGGCGTCGAGCCCGAAGGCATGGGCATGAGCCCGGACGGGAAGGTGCTGGTCAATACGTCGGAAACGACAAACATGGCGCACTTCATCGATACGGAAACGCACAAAGCCTTCGACAATGTGCTGGTCGATAATCGGCCGCGCGTTGCCATTTTCAATCCCGATGGAACTCAACTGTGGGTGTCGTCCGAAATCGGCGGCACCGTCACCGTCATGAACCCCGCGGATCGCAAGATCATCGGAAAAATCTCGTTCGAGGTGCAGGGCGTGGCTAAGGAAGCCATCCAGCCCGTCGGCATCCGTCTGACCAAGGATGGCAAAAAGGCCTTCGTTGCTCTCGGTCCGGCGAACCGCGTCGCAGTCGTCGATGTCGCGACCCTGAAGGTCGAAAAATACATCCTCGTCGGCCAGCGCGTATGGCAGTTGTATCTGACACCCGATGACAAAATGTTGTTTTCCACCAACGGCGCATCGAACGACGTGACTGTCATCGACGTCGAGAATTCAAAAGCCATCAAATCTATTAAGACCGGCCGCTACCCTTGGGGCGTGGTTATCAGCAACGACTAAACAATCGGCAAAACGGGAACAGTAATCCGCATGGAAGCCACTTTGGCCCACAAATCTGCACCCGACTTGACGACACCCGCGCTTGTCGTCAACGGCGTCAGTCATGCCTTTGGCGACAAGACGGTGCTGCAGAATGTATCGCTCAGAGTACCGCAAGGTGCGTTCGTCGTGCTTCTTGGCCTGAACGGCGCCGGCAAATCGACGCTGTTCTCGCTCATCACACGGCTCTACGACAACGTCTCGGGCGAGATCTTAATCCGGGGTTTTGACGTCAGGCGCAAGCCATCGGCCGCATTGCAGCGGCTCGGCGTCGTTTTCCAAAGCCGCACTTTGGACAGCGACTTGAGCCTCATTCAAAACCTAAAATACCACGCGGCATTACACGGCATGGGCGCGCGCGCCGCAACCGAGCGCGCCGTCCAGGCACTCGACGTCGTTGGCCTTGCCGACCGGGCGCGCGACAAGGTGCGCTCCATCTCGGGTGGACAAGCGCGCCGCGTTGAAATAGCCCGCTCTCTGATGCACAGACCTGATTTGCTTCTGCTCGACGAAGCGACCGTCGGTCTCGATGTTGGCTCGCGCGAAAGCGTCGTCAAAATCGTGCGCGATCTTGTGGCGAAAGAGCGCCTTGGTGTTCTCTGGGCGACGCATTTGATGGACGAAGTGAAGCCAACCGACCACGTCGTGGTGCTGCACAAGGGCCGCATTCTCTACGACGGCAGCGTTCCGCAATTCTTAGGTACAACCAAAGCAGACTCGGTAAGCGCTGCGTTCCGTGCCATCACCGGTACGCAGGCTGAGGAGGCAGCATAATGACGGCGCACGTTTTTACCACCAGCCCTGCAGCCGCTGCTACGTCAGCCGAGTCCGGTGCGCGCCGCCTCGGCTTGGCCGCATACGCCGCCTGTTTTTCCGGGATCGTTTGGCGCGAAATTCTGCGCTATCTGCATCAGCGCGAGCGCTTCTTTTCAGCTCTCGTTCGCCCCCTGATCTGGCTCTTTATTTTCGCGGCCGGTTTTCGCCAGACGCTCGGCGTATCGATCATACCGCCCTATCAATCGTATGTGCTTTATGAAGAGTTCATCACGCCGGGCCTGATCGCAATGATCCTGCTCTTTAATGCGATGCAGTCATCGCTCTCCATGGTCTATGATCGCGAGACAGGTGCCATGCGCACGCTACTCGTTAGCCCCTTCCCGCGCTCGTTCCTGTTGCTTTCTAAACTCTTGGGCGGCGTCGCCGTGGCGCTGCTGCAGGTCTACGCTTTCCTGTTCGTGGCCTGGTTCTGGGAAATCAGACCCGCGTCCTTCAGCGAAGTGCAACTCTTCACGATGTACGATGGCCCTGCATGGCTTTCGGGCATCATTGGCAGCGTGGCGGAACCCATTCAAACCGCACTGTTTTCGCTTCCCACTTGGTTCCAGGGCGTGGCCGGGTATTTCACGATCCTTCCGGCGCTCGTTCTTGCAGGGCTGATGCTGGGATCGCTGGCCCTCTTTATGTCGTCGGTGATCAAACAGCTCGAGAATTTCGCTGGCGTCATGAACTTCGTGATTTTCCCGATGTTCTTTGCCTCCAGCGCTCTCTATCCCCTCTGGCGCATCCGCGAGGCGAGCCCGCTGCTCTACGAAATCTGCCGCTTTAACCCTTTCAGCTACGCGGTCGAACTGATCCGCTTTGCATTTTACGGGCAAATTGACGTTGTTTCCCTTCTGGTGGTGCTCGGCTGTACGATCTTCTTCCTAGGCGCCGCCGTATTCGCTTATAACCCGTCGAAAGGCCTGATCGCCCGCCGTGGCGGCCCAGGCGGCAGCGCGTGAGGACACGAATGACCATCGAACTTAAATCCCGTTTTATTAGAGCAGCAGCGCTTGCCTGTGCGGCGAGCTTCAGTTTGTTCGCTATCGAAGCACAGGCCGCCAAACTCGTCGGCAAGGATACGGTGCAGAACGACACCCTGGCTAAGGACGCAGACAAAAGAGATTGGCCGTGTATCGCCCGCAAGGTGCCGGAAATCTCACCTGCAACGATCTGGGACGGGCCTGCGATCGACGCCGCGCTGACGACTTGGCGCAATGACGACACCGTGCGCAAGCTTTCCCAGTACGTCATTTCCAGGCGCTTAACGGTTGAAGAGGTCGAAGCGGCCATCAAGAAATATGCCGACGGCCTTCCGGACAGCGAGCGCGACGGGAAACTCACCGAGCTCTTCGCCGCGGCCCTTTCACGCATCAACGATGACCGGAAAATCGTCATGTCGGGCATCGAGCGCTTTCACAAGCGGCAGCTCGAACGCGCCAAAGAAATCGAAGCCAAGGGTATGGCGCCAACGACCGCCGATCCTGGCGTTCAACAGCCGATGCCGGCTGGTGAGGTCAACCAGCCCATCACCGCCGAAGAAA
>JANOKW010000266.1:0-3685 GCA_031419475.1 Hyphomicrobium sp.
CTTTCAAGGTCAACATAAGAGAATAACGAGCCTGAGTTCTGATCCGATCCGCGCATCGAAGCCCCCTTGCATTCCAAAGGGCAACGGAATCATATTCGCGAACCCTTGTCAGCAGGCGAGAAGTTCAACAGCCTGCTAGTCACTTTGAGGGTGCTTATGTGCCGCCTAAGGCGGTCTAGGCCATTAGGAGGTGCCCACTGGAGTGGAAGCGATTTCTTATTTGCTGTTAAAGCGGGGAGCAGGACGGCTTGTGTGTTTGCTGTGCAAGCGTAGTCATCGAGAGATATTGTGGGAATATTAGGTCGAGCGGCCGATATGGCTCGTAACAGCGTTGTTTTTCCGATTCCACTGTACCCATCAATCCCTACTACAATGCTGTTTTTGCGATGTTGGATATTGTCCACGAACAACAAAAAACTGTTGACGGCGCGCGAAATACTCATTCCCGCTATAATAGCGCATGAATACCAGAAAATCAAAGCAGCTTGGTAAGCATCCGGCCAGTTCCAGGGCAGCAAGTCGGCGATCTGTTTGGCTGGATGATCGGGCAATGCGGGCCAGGACGTCGGCACGCTGAAACTGCCAACTGAGAATTTATGCAAACGTAAGGCGAAGAATGGCATCGTCGCGAATTTTGTCCATTCACACGATGCGGCTCATATGATGCTCACCGCCCTGGCCGCCCGCGATCAGGGTATAACCGCCCTCCGAATGGTGCACGATTCCTTCGCGACGCATGCCGACCAGATTCCCCTCCTCAATGAAATCCTTCGCCAAGAATTTGTTCGCATGTATTCCGAGCACGACGTCGTGAAAGACCTGTTCGAGACGTGCATCGCGAAGCTGGGAAACGACGCGGCTACCAAGTTCAAGCCTCCCCCAGGCAGGGGCACTTTCGAAATCGCAAGCGTACTTGAGTCGACATACTTCTTTTCGTGAGTAGGCCGAATGATCTTCGCCCCACTTGCGTCGCGTCGTAGCCTTAGCATGGAAGATATTCGCCGAAACCTGCCGTACGATCTGAGGCTTATCCGCTTTCACACAATGAGGCGCGTAACACGCCTTCTGACTCGACCCTTCTCGGCACCACGTAAACGACTGTATCGCATCTGGATCAGTGCGGAAGGCGTCATTTTGCGCACGTAGCGCGCTGTTCTCCTTGCGCATCTGTCGGTCGAACTCGGAGGCGGCATACGGCTCGTGCATGTCAGTGGTCATGATACGATGGTGATAAGGGTTGGTGAGTGACGCGGCGGGCTTAGCGGCCCGCTTTTCGTGTGTTCAGGCCGCGGCGCTCTGCAAAGCGCTTTAAAGCTGAGCTCATGCGTAGCGCCTCGAGGGCGACAACCTCGGCCATGGCTCTGAGTTACTCGCCGGCATCGTGCAGCAGTCTGCACCGCTCGCTGAAACTAGGGTCTTTGGGCATAGGGTAGGGAAGTGATGGCTGTTAAAGCTCGACCAGCCGGGCGCTGCCGCATCCGGCTCTAGTTATCCCAACGCGCCGGCGCCAAGCGCGGGGTCAAGGCGGAAAGCCGCGCGACACGCAACGACGGGCAGGAAATCACCGCGGGCCTTGACGCCGTGCTGCGCTGGCGCATCGATCATGAAAAGAGCCGGTGCGCAAAGTGTCACCGTCTCGGGGACAATTCGAGACCCGACCAGGGCGGGTCACCGTCAAAATGCATCGGATTTTGGATTTGCATGTGCTTGCCCCTCGCTCCCAGCTGCGAGGAGCAGCGCACCGACTTCGGACGCGTTCGATAGCCCGCAGCGCATGCGAGGACTATCGCGACGTGTTCGAAAAGGGCGGTTCCACGCGCTCTAGCCCCCCGACGTCGGCGCCCGCAAAACAAGGAGGCGGCTTCGCCGCCGACTATGTTTTTGCGAGGCAGCCCGACCAAACGCCGACACCGAGGACTTAGAGAAACAGGGAGGTCACTTTACCGACCATGTTTCTCAAGGCCGAGGCCGCCAGTCCCGCCCAGTGGACTCGCTGTACTCAGCGAGATTGCGGGATGGCGGCGTTTGGTCGGGCTGCGCAGCGACCGACGTCGGGGGGCAATTGCATTGAGGGGCAAGCACATTTCTTGATCGCGTGCTTTGCATGCCCCTACAAAGCGACCGTAGGGGCTTATGTAGGGTTTCCTATCGGACACGTTCGATACCGCGTATCGCGACATGTCCGACTAGGATCGTGTTTCATCTATATTTAGCGCGCTATTTTACGCGTAGGGAGGCGGCAGCCGGTTCGCACATGTCTGTTTTGCGAAATCGCTCTCGAAAATTGGCTCAACAGAGCCCTAGAATTGAGCCGTCCCTTGACTTCTTGGATTTGTATTTTCTGATTTATAAAAGGCATTCCCATACTGGGTCTTTTTTACATGAGTATCTGTCTACTGAGTATTCTTATATAGAGTGACCGGCAAATATGGCCGTTGCTGAGTGGCGGATTCTGCCGGTCCAGACCGGCAAAATTTGCCGGTCTGGTTTGGCAAGTCTCATTTGCCTTTGACGGTTAGGTGGAGCCGGTAGAGATTGGTCTTTCCGAGGCCTTGCTGTTTGACCTCCAGAAAACGGGCTTCTTCGAGCTCTTTCAGGTAGGTCCGGATGCTGCGCTCCCCTGCCCCCATATCATCGGCCAGCTTCTGCTGCCCTGGAAAGCAGTAGTCATCTTGCCAAGCATATTTCAGCAGCATGGCGTACGCGAGCTTTGCGCCGACGCTCAGATCCTTATTGGTCAAAACAAAATTCGGTACCTGCGTGAACCCGTGGCGCGTGACTGGATCGGCACCGACGATCTCGATGTTGCGCTGAACGTTGGCAAGCTGGCCGACGATGTGCTGCATAGGCCTTGCTAGCATTATAGGCCCTGCACTTGTGGTTCAGTCAGTTATCAACACTGAAAGCTACATCGTATCGTGCCGATCGCTTGGTTGCTCGTGATGAGGCCGAGTTCCGAGCAGTGGTGTCAGCATCTGCTGAAGGCCACGCACAAGGAAATTGGTTTCGCGGTCGCGTTCCAGAAGCGCATCGATCTGGCGGTCTTTGGTCTTGATCTGATCGCGCAGAAAGCTGTTTTCATCTTCGAGCTTGAGCAGTGCGCGTGCCGCAGCACTTCCCTCTTGTGGAAGCTGATCGTCGACGCGACCTGTCGCGACAGGTCGCGTCTGGTCGTCAGCTGTCGCGCGAACCCGTTCCGAATCGTATTGGCTGTGTTGTGGGGCGACGTTTGTCGCGACAGGTCGCGGCTCGTCGCGACGCGTCGTGCGCTCGGTGAAGGCGATCACCTCATTGATTTGTGCGATGTGCCGCGCGACAGAAAACGGCGCGACAAAGTACTTGTCGCCGAGTGTCGTCGCTACCTTCTGGCTGTCGAGATGACCACTAGCACAGTAGCGTTGCAGCGTTCGGATCGTGCGGGGATGGCCGGCGGCAGCGTAGAGTTCCGCTACGTCTTCGATCGACAGGGTGTAGTCGCGGTCGGTCGCGACCTGTCGCGACGAGTCGCGGCTGTTGTCGTTGGCATCAGGCATGCGAGCATTCTAAGAGCTATGGCCAAATCTTGGTGACGGCCGGGCCGGTCAGGCGGCGGCGGTTGCGGGTTGACGGTGTGCCGATTTGGCGACGACCTCCAGCCCGTCGGAGAACTTGACACCCAGAACGAGTTTTGGCAACTGGTTGTGTC
>JANOKW010000267.1:0-5061 GCA_031419475.1 Hyphomicrobium sp.
AAAGTCGTCTCGAAGCTAAACCGCCGCTGCCATCCTGTTCTCCGCCCGAATCAGTTGCCCGATCTGCGACGGAATCACAGGATGAACTCCCGAGGGAATCCCCGGCGCAACAAGAGTCAGCTTCAATGAAGGTTGGTATAATCCGGTGTGGCGGCTTTAGCGGCGGGTCACGGTTGGCCAGCATCCAAAACGCGCTTGAACTGCGCTTCGTCGAGCGCACCTTCCGACTTAGCGACGACAATTGTCGCAACACCGTTGCCGATGAGATTTGTGAGCGCGCGGGCCTCTGACATGAAGCGGTCGATGCCCAAGATTATGGCAATGGAGGCGACGGGAATTGTGCCGATGGAGGCCAGTGTTGCGGCGAGGGTAATGAAGCCGGCGCCAGTTACGCCCGCCGCACCTTTCGACGTCAGCAGGAGCACGCCGAGAATGCCAAGCTGCTGCCAGAAAGAAAGGCCGGTATTGGTCGCTTGGGCCAAGAACAGTGCGGCCATTGTCAGGTAGATACACGTGCCGTCTAAGTTGAACGAGTAACCGGTTGGGATTACGAGTCCGACGACGCTTTTTTCGGCACCGGCCTTTTCCATCTTGTCGATCATGCGCGGCAGTACGCTTTCTGAAGACGACGTGCCAAGCACGATGAGCAGTTCGTCGCCGATGTAACGGATGAACTTCAGGATCGAGAAACCGTAGAGGCGGGCGATCAATCCCAGTACGCCGAAGATGAAAAGAAAGCACGTCAGATAAAACGAGGCCATGAGCCAAGCCAGGCTTTTCAGCGAACCTAGGCCATACTTTCCAATCGTAAAAGCCATGGCACCAAATGCACCAATCGGGGCAAGACGCATAATGTAGCCGACGATTTTAAACAAAACCTGCGCGACATGTTCGATGATGTTGAGGAGCGGTTCGCCGCGTGCGCCCAGGGCTTGCAGCCCGAACGCAAAGAGCAGCGCTATCAGCAAGACTTGCAGGATGTTGCCTTCGGCAAAAGCGCCGACAAGTGTTTTGGGGATAATGTCGAGCAGGAACTGGATCGTCCCCTGGTCTTTGGATTGTGTGACGAAGTTAGCGATGTCTTTGGTATCGATTGTTGCCGCATCGATGTTCATGCCGGCGCCGGGTTGCACGAGATTGGCAACGATAAGTCCGACGGCGAGCGCGAGCGTGGTCACGATTTCGAAATAGATCAGCGCCTTGAGCCCAACACGGCCGACTTTCTTCATGTCGCTCATCGCGGCAATTCCGTGCACCACCGTCACAAAAATGATGGGCGCGATGATCATTTTGATGAGTTTGATGAAACCGTCGCCCAAGGGCTTCATGGCTTCTCCAGTCGCGGGATAGAAATGGCCAAGCCCGATGCCAAGCGCTATGGCCGTGAGGACCTGGACGTAGAGTTGCGCGTAGAACGGCCGGGGCAGTGGCGCGGTCAGCGTGGTGCGATCAGTGGCTGGCGCGGTCATGTTGCTGGTTCCTGAGCTACGAATGAGCATTGATGTAAGTGGATTCGGGAAGGTCCCGGTCGAAATCTGCTCCATTGGTACTGGCGTCCCATGACTGGGTGTGGTCGCCAAGCTTCGAGCGTTGCCAAATCGAAGAATCTCGCACCCGCGAACGTACAGCCTTTTCAAACCACCCCAATCTCATGCTATTAGAGGCAGGTGGACGGGGCTACGATCCGGCACTGATCAACGCAAGGTCCAGCGGTCAACCAATGTGTTTCAGTTCGGCTGTCCAGCCGAGGAAAGTCGTACGCTTATGTATCCCCATTTTTTTGGTCTCGACCTGACTGCGGCCCTGCCGTGGTTTCTGATGGGCTTTTTGCTGAGCGCATGCATTCTAGGGCTCTGGAACTTCTTATCTGGCAGCCGCAGTAGACCATCGGAGCCCGTGAAGGTTGCGGCGCCGGACTTGCGATTAACCGGACAGCTGGCTGAACTTCAAGAACACCTAGCAGAGACGCAGGCCGACTTGGAGTTAGCCCGGACGTCGGCCATGCAGATTGCCAATGAGAAAGTCAGAATAGAGACCGAACTGAAGAAGAGCGTCTTGCCCGCCATGTCGCCGGCGCAAATTGATCTGGGCCAAGCGGATCAGTTGTCTCAGCTTCAGCACGAACTCGCGACGGCAAAGACATCGGCGGTACGCTACGCCGATGAAAAGTCTAAGTTGGAAGTCGAGTTGCGCAACGCGGTGCAGCAAGCAGCCACGATCGTCTCAGCGCCGGTAGCCATTGCAACGACAGCGGGCACGCGACCTGCAGCTGCTGCTCTTACAACCAATGACATTCGCCGCCGGAATGAATTGGCCGACTTGAACGCCGAGCTTTGGGCGCTGCGCCGCAGCGACAGCGCTCACACAGAAAAAGATCGCGCTTCTGGCAGTGAGATCGCTCGTTTAATGGCTCAGCTCGCCGCGCCGTCGCCTGCAGACTTGGAAGTTAAGCGACTGACGTCCGAGGCCGCCAAGTGGAGGGCGAAGGTCGACTCGCAAACAACCGAGCTATCGAATAAGTCAGGATTTATTGCCATTCGCGATGCCGAACTCGATCGGCTCGAAGCGCTTATGGCGAATAACAACACGGCGACGAAGGTGGTGCCGTTACATGGCACGCCGGCCACGGCAAGCGGCGCACCAGCCCCCGCATCAAACCCTGACGCTGCAAAGCTCGAGGCGGAAAGCGCCCGGTTGCGCGCGGAAGTTGGGCGGCTGTCAAATGAGGTGGCCAGCAAGTCCAGCCTCATCGGCATGCGTGACGCCGAACTCGATCGCTTGGAATCGCTCGTCTCAAAAGGTCTGAACGGATCACACCACGCAACATCACTGTCAGCACCGGCCGGTTCCGTGCCAATCGCTGACGCAACGAGGTTTACCTCCGAGATCACGCGCCTGCGTGCGTTGGTTGATCAGACGAGAAGCGAACTCTCCGACAAGTCGGCACGGCTCGCGGCGCGGGAAGCAGAACTTGGTAAGCTTCAGGGGCAAACCGGACAGGCGGCGGCGTACATTGCCGAACATAATCAATTGAGAGCCGAAATTGCCCGGCTGAACCAGCAGAATGCGGCCCTTAGTCTGGATATCGCCAATTATCAGCGGGTCAGGGACGCCCTGCAGGAGGCGAACCGCATCGCCGTCAAGAGCTGATCGGGGCACGGTCTCCCTGGCACAGTCGTGCTACTGGCGGCTACATGCGGCTACATGCGCTTGCTGTGCGGCGAAGGTGGCGTTGGCCGAGAGGTGCGCCGAGTGCTGGATTGCCAGGGCTGGATAGTAGGGCTGTATTGCAGGGCGTGGACCGTCGCGACAAATTCTCAGCCAATTTCTGCTTAAAGTGCGGGTACGCGGATAAAATCGCCGTGCTATCTCATGGCTGTGTCAGCTGGGGATGAATGGGCAGAACCGCCCGCACGCACGCGGCGCCGGCAGAATCCGGCGAGAGTTCAGAAACGCAAAAAAAGAAGCGGCAAAGGTTGTTGGTATGTTTCCTCGCTACTTTGGCTTCGACTTCAGCGCAGCGCTCCCGTGGATGGCCGGCGGGTTCGTGTTGGGCGTCTTGCTGACGGCACTCTGGCGCGCGGGCGGCGGCCGGGCGCGATCTGCCGAGTTGCAAACCGTGCTCTCCGACCTCAACGCGTTCCGCAGCGCTCGTGTCGAGCGCGAAGCGTTCACCAGCAAACTGCAAAGCGACTTCGGTTTTCTTGAAACCGCACTTGCCGACGCCGAGCGAAGGGCCGCATCTGTTCAAGCGCTGGCACGCACAAACGCGCACCTGAGCAACGCCGAAACCCAAGCCCGCGCGAGCTCGACGGCTGCGGCAGCAGAACTCGCATCCGTAAATACCGCTCTTCAAGCCCAAACTTCACGCAACACGACGCTGGCGCAGCGCCTGCAGTTTATCGTGGCCGAGAATACCGCGGCGAGCGCGGCATCCGAAACGCGGGCGCGCGAACTGGAGACATTACGAGCGGAACTCGCGGCATCTGGGACGCAGACACGCGAATTTGAGAAATTGCGCACCGATCTCGCGGCCGCCGCAAGTGCGCTTCAAGACTTGCCGAAACTCAAGAGCGAATATAGTGCTGCCACGTCGCAAATCGAAACGCTGCGAGCCGAACTCGAGAAGCGCGGTATGCAGAGTGCTGTATCGAACTATGACTTTGATACGGCCATGAAAGATCTGAATGCAACCCGCAATCTGGCGATCAAGCAAGCCGAAGATAACAAGGCACTGAGGGCGGAGAAAGAGAAACTCGAAGCCAAGCTTGGTGCGGGTGCGTCCTCGACTGGGCGGGCGCTCGGCTTCGCTGGCCGCACGCAAGGTTTGAACGCGAAGGCGCGGCACGCGTTCCGTAAAGGCAACGGTACTGGCGGGGCATCGAAGCGGGTCAGCGGGAAGAGCAAGGCGGGCGGCAGTGGTGCGTCATCGGCCCGTTCAATGCAACTCTCTTCGCCAAGTACTTTTTTCCTGAGCAAGGCTGTCAAGTGGCGCGGCGCCATCTCGTCAAGAGGCACGGGCCGGGTTTGGGCGGTAACCAGCCGGGCTGCACTTGCGAACGGTTTGGATGGTGCTGGAAACGCGTCTGCGCGTGGCGACGGTACGGATGTCACGCAACTGAAGGCGCGCATAGCCTCGCTGTCGGACGAACATGAGAACTACCGCCGCCTGCGCGACGCTGTCGTCGCCGCGAACAGGATTGCGGAAGGGGACGTTTGAGGGGTTTCATAGTATGTGGAGATGGACGTGGTCGCCGCCGCGACGCTTTCTTCCAGAGCCATTTGCTCATGCTCGGACATCAGGATCGTCTTCAAACTCGGTTGTGCTTTTGTAACTGCGTCCGAGCTTTGCCTTGATGGCGCTGTCGCTGGCAAGGACACTCACTTCGGCATGATCGAAGCCGCGCATCAGCAGGTCGTCAATGGCCGCCTGCATGGCGCTGACGTCATGGAAGACCGCACAGCTTCCGTGTTTGTCGCGTTATAGCCGTTGTCGTCGGCGTCTTGCATCGCCTTTTCTCCTTCACGGGACCCGATCACTTTTCGGGATCTTGCCGTGTC
>JANOKW010000268.1:0-21786 GCA_031419475.1 Hyphomicrobium sp.
GTTCTCTCAAATCAAGGGAATAGGGTCGAGCCATCTGTGCTGGCCTCCGATCCCAGCAAGAAGCTTGAATCAGATTTCAGCTGATTTGGGAATCCCCCGAGATTCCATTAAATGCGGAAGGACTCTAGACAGCAGATCCAAATTACGGCAGCCTTCGGACATGAACGTCCAAGTCACATCTGACCGGACTATAACCATACCCCTCAATGATATCCTGGGGTCGTTCAGAACGTTTGGGCCTTTGGGCCCTGTGTACGAAGTACTTTCGGTTGCCGGACCAGCAACGGGTTCCAACGTTCAGCTTTCGATACGTGTCGTGACGACAGGCGAAGAGCTCAGTTACCCGCTCCTAGATATCTTAGCTGATCCACTGGCACGGTGATGTTTGCCATCGCCTTTGATCTCGTCGTCGAGGAAACGCGCAAACGGCATCCCAAGAGCGTGGCACAGGCCTACTTGGATATTGGAGAGACCTTGCAGCGTTTCGGATTCGAACGCGTTCAAGGCAGCGTTTACGTCTGCGAGCGTGAAGATTTGGCAAATCTCTTCGCGTGCAATGAACGCGCTGAAGTCGCTACAATGGTTCGCGGGATGCGTGCGCGACATCCGCGCCTTCCAAATTGAACAGTGGCCGGATTTTACAAACTTTTTCAAATCCTAACCGCTCTCACCCCTTTGCCGTTACGACCACCTTGCCAAGCTGGGCGTTGGATTCGAGATAGCGGTGCGCTTCCACGATATCTTCGAGCTTGAAGACCTTGGCGACGACGGGCTTGAAGGCGCCGCTCGCAAAGCCTTGATAGATGAACGCGGCAGCTGCCTCGACCTTCTCGCGCACGGGCAGAAATTCGAACAGCGTATAGCCGCGAATGGTCAGTTGTTTGGCGAGCGCGGGAAAGAGCGGATAGGGTGTTGGTTCGGAACTCAACGCACCGTATTCGATAATGATGCCGCCGGTGCTTGCCGCTTCCGCAAGCTTCACGATCATAGGCCCGGCTGCCGGATCGAATGCCACCCGCGCACCCTTGCCGCCTGTGATGCGCATCACCTCGGCAGCGAGATCCTGCTCATCGGTAACAACGACATGCTGGGCGCCCTGGTCTTTCAATGCTTGCGCCTTGGCGCGCGTGCGCGTTGCGGCGATGGAAATGCCGCCGAGATAATTGACGGCCTGGATCGCAGCGATGCCGACGCTCGAGGAAGCCGCCGTGATGATCACGGCATCACCCTTCTGCACCTTGGCAATATCGACGAGTGCGCCGTAGACCGTGAGATATGCCATCCACACGGTAGAAGCTTCAATGGCGCTCAAGCCTGCGGGGCGCTTGAAAACAGCGTGAACCGGCACGATGGCCTCGTCGCCATAGACGCCGTACTTGATCAATGAGAACGCTGGAATGACGCTAACCGCATCGCCAACGGACATGCCGGTCACGCCCGGACCGAGCGCGGCCACAATGGCTGAAGCTTCATAGCCATTCGTGGAAGGAAAAACAGGCTGTTCAAGATACATGCCCGAACGAAACATCGATTCTGCACGGTTCAATCCGATGGCCTCAATGCGCACGCGCACTTCGCCGTCCTTGGGCGCGGGCAATGTCACGTCTTCGATTTTGAGGACTTCCGGACCACCGGTTTGATGAAAGCGAACGACGCGTGTCAAGGATCTACTCCAAATTATGTTCGTTACTGACTTCAGTTCTATAGTGCCGGAGCCAATACGTCTCTCAACCTTTCGGCTGCGATGCCGCCTTATTGGCATCGCTGGACGTGTCTGGCTTCTGCAAGATCCAGCGCACATCGTCGGCGCGACCGGGCTTGGGCGTTAGCCGTTCGCCTTTCACCAGCAAGCGGAAATAAGGCGCTTGCGACGGTGAAAGCTTACCCGGGCCTTTATCGCCGGCCGGCGTCACCGAACTCATGAGAGTTAAACCGCCGTCGATCTGATTAACCAGCAAATCACCCATCTGGCCCGAACTTTCGCGCCGCGCCATCAACGAGACTACGGACGCTGGGATGGCGGGCCGCACGATCTCAATCGTTTGCGCTTCTTCGCGCCCGCTGGCACCCACCACCCTTAAAACAATTTTGCCGTTGTCTGCCTTCTGATCTCCGGAGGGATCGGCAGCGGCCGGAATCACGGGCTTCGTTGCTGGCGCTTGGGCTCCGCCTTCAACGGCTGCGGGCGACGAGGGAGCGGGCACTTTGACAGCATTGTCGGGATTGATTTTCGCTTGCTCGGGTTCGGCACCAAGCAGAGGAATAGACCGCTCGCTCTTTGCTTGATTGAGATCGCGGCGCAATTCCTTCTCGACGAAGTGAGCGAGCTTTTGATTGCCCGCTTCCGTGAAGTGCACCCCATCTCCGCCGCGCAAAACACGCACCTTGCCAGTTAGATCGGGGCCGTATGCCGAATAAAGTCCTGCTTCGTCGGCAAATCCCGAATAGACATCGACATAGCGGAAGCCGTTCAGATTTGCCCGCTCGCGTATCACCTCGTTCATGCCTTGGGCTTGTGCGGCAGCGTCGTTGCGCGCCAAAATCGGCAAGCCAACCCAGTATACGCCTGCGTTCTTCACCTTTACCGACTTCATCATGCGATCCAGCCGGCGGGCATATTCCGCGCGCCACTCGGGACTCATGATGGCGACCTTCCGGCCGCTGGAGCTTTTGAGAGAAACACGATCATCCTCGCCAATCATGACAATGACGACGTTCGGCTTGTCGAGCGCCAAGCCATCATCCAACTCGCGCATTTTAACTTCGAATTCGCCGCTCATCACGCCGTCGACGTTGCGCACACTCTTTTGAATATTGAGGCGCGAATCGGAGCCAAAGCCGTTCACGAGGCCCGCCAGAAGCCCTTCGCCAAACGTGTCGCCAACAACGGTTACAGAATAGATCTCGCCCTCAGGAAAGGGCGTGAGGAAACTGCCGCCGCCGTCCTCCTCGGCCGCGTGCGCGCAGACAATCGCGGCCGCGAACATTGCGAACACGAAAATAAGCCTGCGTAAGATCGGCATCGCGTGGTTCATAAGCTCGAACTTTTAGTCCCCGCCCGGGAGGCAATCGGGCAAATCGGGCCCAGACATCATATAAAGCGCTTTGCTTGCGGTCCAATGGCAAACGGCGCTAATTTTGCGCGTTGGAGTTGGCGTGAGCCAAAACCGAATCCGACGGCCAGCAATCGATCTTCAAGCCATTGGCTTTTTGATAGAGCCCTATCTGTTTTCGCGTATTGGAGCCTATCTTGCCATCGGTTTTGTCCATCGGATAGCCAAGCGCCTTCAAACGCGCCTGCAGATCATGCACCGTTGTGGTGCGCGGCTGCTGGAAACTGGCCCACGGCGTCGCGAAATCTGCCCCGCCCCGGATGCGATCGGACAAGTGCCCGACGAACAACGCATAGAGATCAGACGTGTTGTAGAGGCGAATCACTTTGAAATTCTCTGGTGCCAGGAAAGCTGGACCATAGGTTCCAGCCGGCATCATCAGATATGCGGTCTGCGAAAGTTCAACGTCTGAAAAAACTTTGGCGTTCGCGCGTGCGAAGCCGAGCTTGACCCACTCGGAAATCGGCCGCGCATCTGGCGGGCCCTCAAGCGAGCAGTTGGCACCTTTGCCGAGACGGACTTCATAGCCCCAGCCCGCTCCGCGTTGCCAGCCTTTGCCTTCGAGCTGGCGCGCGGCAGACGCGAGCGCGTCGGGTACGGAGCGCCAGATATCGGCTTTGCCGTCGCCGTCGCCATCGGCGGCGTGCTTGAAGTATTCGGTTGGCATAAACTGCGTGAGGCCAACGGCGCCCGCCCACGACGATTTCATGTCGGATCGCGGAACGCCGCTTTCCAGCATCTTGAGGGCAGCGATCAGTTCGCCGCGAAAAAGCTCTTTGCGCCGTCCGGCAAAGCCAAGCGTGGCCAGAACGCGCACCGCGTCGTGCGGCAGCTTGTAGGAACCGTAGGACGTTTCACGTCCCCAGATAGCAACCATGATGTAAGGATCGACACCGGTTTTCTCTTCGATGCGCTTCAGCGCTTCACGATGCTGATTGAAAAAGGTGCGCCCTTGGCCAGCCAGCTTTTCCATGTAGGGTTTTGGAATATAGTCGGCCGCGGTCTTGGTGAATTCAGCTTGCCCCGAATTATCGACTTTGGGTTTTCCGGCAAGTTCTAGGTCGGGCAAGTTATAGTCGGGCGTAACACCGGCGAAGGCGCGGTCAAACGTGGCGCGGCTGACGCCTGCAGCCTTGGCTTCGGGCCAAAGTGATTCCAGAAACCCCGCAAAATCGCCCGCGTGTGCGCTACTGTTCAGAGCCACAAATAGCGCCACGAGACCTGCGAAAAAGCGCACAAGTATGAAATTCGGCAATAAGGCCTCCGCAGGTCATTTCAGGCAGCGACGAAACTCGCTGGCTTAGATTTGAAAAACCTGCGATTCCCGGCTTTTTTAGGACCGCACGAGCTATGAGGCAGGCTTAAACCGCTGCTGTAGCGTGTTTTCCCAGGCAAGAGCCCGGGCGACGATCTGATCCAGATCGTCATGGGCCGGTTTCCAGCCAAGTGTCTCGCGAATTTTTGTGCTGGCGGCAACGATTGCGGCGGGGTCTCCCGGGCGGCGCGGCGACAGCGTGACGTCGAAGTCAACACCGGAAACGCGCTTCACTGCCGAGATCACATCAAGCACCGAGAAGCCTTTGGAGTAACCGCAATTGAAGAAGTCGGTGGCGCCGCCTTCACGCAGATATGCGAGTGCCGACATGTGCGCACGCGCCAAATCCGTCACGTGGATATAGTCGCGTACGCAGGTGCCGTCGTGTGTCGGATAGTCCGTGCCAAAGACTTCCATACCGGCACGTTTTCCCAGCGCCGTCTCGCAGGCAACCTTGATGAGGTGAGTGGCGCGCGGCGTCGATTGCCCCGTGCGGCCTTTCGGATCGGCCCCCGCAACATTGAAATAGCGCAATGCCACGGCACGGAAGTCATGCGCGCGGGAGGCATCCTGCAGCATAATTTCGGTCATCAGTTTCGACGAGCCATAAGGCGACATGGGGGCTGGCGCTGCCGTCTCGCTCACCGGGTTCTCCGCCGGGTTGCCGTAGACGGCGGCCGTTGAAGAGAAGATGAACTGATTGACGCCGGTTTCAATCGCGGCAGCAATTAGGGAGCGCGACTTGACAGTGTTATTGAGATAGTAGCCAAGCGGATCGGCAACCGATTCCGGTACGACGATGGAGCCGGCGAAGTGGATGATCGCATCCACTTTATGCATGTGGATGACTGACTTGACGAGGTCCGCGTCGCCGATGTCGCCAACCACCAGTGTTGCGGCAGGTGATACTGCCCAATGGAACCCGGTCGATAGGTTATCGATGACAACGACGTCTTCGTCCGCATCAACCAGTTCAAGAACCATGTGGCTGCCGATGTAGCCCGCACCACCTGTCACCAAGACGCTCATTCGCTTAACCTACTCTCGTGTTCTATAGACATCCAACCCGTATGCGGACGCAAACCCGGTCCCGGAACGAAACCTGCAGGACACACTGAAACGGCAGGACGGGTCATTAACGGCCATCTACCAGTTATACCGCTTGCCTATTCAAAACATGCACCAACTCAGGTAGCAGACGAGTGTTGACGCCCTGTTGCGACGAAGGAGAGAAATTGGCATGACCCAGGTCAAAAAACCAATCCGCAAAGCGGTATTTCCCGTCGCAGGGCTTGGAACGCGATTTTTACCGGCCACCAAGGCCGTGCCCAAGGAAATGCTGACCATCGTCGACCGGCCGGTTATCCAGCACGTCGTGGACGAAGCCCGCGAGGCGGGGATCGAGCATTTCATCTTCGTCACCGGGCGCAACAAGGGTGTGATCGAGGATCACTTCGACAGCTCGTTCGAACTTGAGCGCACCCTCACTGAGCGTGGCAAGAAAAACGAACTTGACCTTTTAACCCGCGACCTGCCGGGCGCCGGGCAAACGAGCTTCACGCGCCAGCAAGCTCCGCTTGGCCTTGGCCACGCTGTGTGGTGCGCACGCGAGTTGGTTGGCAATGAACCGTTCGCCTTGCTGCTTCCCGACATGCTCCATCACTCCGACCGGCCATGCCTTGCAGACATGATCGCTGCTTATAACGACAACCCGGGAAATCTCATCGCTGTGGCGCCAGTTCCCAACGATCAAACGCATCAATACGGCATTGTTGGCGTCGAGGATCCGAAAGCCAAAGTATCGCCCATCACGAAAATGGTCGAGAAGCCGGCGCGCGGGACGGCGCCTTCGAACCTGCACATCACAGGGCGCTACATACTGCAGCCCGAGATCTTCGCGCTTCTGGCCGAGCAGGAACGTGGCGCTGGCGGCGAGATCCAGCTGACCGACGCTATGATCCATCTCATGGAGGACTTGAAGCAGCCTTTCCACGCGGTTCGCTTCGACGGCAAGATCTACGATTGCGGTTCCAAGATCGGATTTCTAACGGCGAACATCGCTTACGCCATGGCGCGCGACGATCTCGCGCCTTCACTGCAAGACGCGCTCAAGAAGTTGCTGAAATAGCATAAACTAGCGCCGTATCCGCATGCCGACGTGTACTTCGTCGGACGTGTAGTCGCTCGCCGCGCCGATGGCATCGAAGTTGGTATGGGCATAACGCCCGAGCAGCGCGACTTCGCGATTGAGGAAATACTCCACGCCGAGCGTGGAGCGCACTTCGCTTTCGTCTATGAGCCCATCCTGGGAATCCTGCGTCGCATAGGTCATGCCGGCCGTTGCTATGATGTTCCGGCGCAAAGCGTGGCGTGCCTCGATGCCGAAGGATTGGAACTTGGAACCGCCGACATTCGTCGTGGTTGTCTCGGATATATCCGAGCGGGCCGTGAACAGAAGGGAGGTCAATTCGGTCATGCGCCACGTGGCGTTGGCATCGATCATGAGGCCATCAATAGCTCTGAGCCGGCTATCGGCCGGCCTTTGGATACCGTAACCAAGACCTATTTCGCCACGCAGGATTTGGCCCGTATTGCCGAACGAAATACCGCTTCTGTAGCGTTCGCCGTTGGATGATCGATTGATCAAGTCTGAGCGCGCCACGTTGTCGTAGTTGCGTTGATTGACCTCAACTTCTGCGAACGCAGTGAAAGTCGGCTTGAATTCCCAAGACGCGCGTGCGGTCTGCTCGTACTCTGTGTAGGCGCGGTCGGAATTCGACGACGTTACACCGAGATTTTCGACGTCGCCAAAAGCAAAGTCTCCAACGCTTCCGCGCAGCTGGACAGACAACCGGTTGAAGCGGTGATTGAGCGCGACTTCAGCGCGATCTGTCGTCTGGTTGGCGCGGCTTCCAGCGGAACTTGCGTCAAGCGCCGAACGGCTTTCCTGAGTGCGTTCGTGGCTCAACAAACCCTGCAGATTGGTGCGCCGGGTAATGTCAAGGCGGCCGCGTGTTTCAGCCAAGTAGCCCTTGTCATTTTCTGAGTCGAATTCGTTGTAGAAGCTTAAATCCCCAGTCGAGCGGAACTCCAAAGCGTGGCGCGTCCAGTTTGACGCCAAGCGCGCTGAGGGCGCGACGTCTAATGCCCAATCGGCGCTTGCTAACGGCGCGCGGAAAACGTTTGAGTACCAGGACGTGCCGAATTCGGCTTCCGGGAACAGCACGAAGCTGCCGATCTTGATTCCAATGGGGTCATAGGGATCGAGGCTCGCAAGGCGGCGAACGCTGCGATTGTCGATAATCGGGTCTAGGTCTTCCACTTGACTGAACAAAAGCGGATCGTGGCCGGCCGGTGGATTTTCGAACGCGTCCACATCCTCCTGCGGGCGCGTATCGACGACAGACGGGTCGGTGCCATCTTCGGGCGGCAATGGCTCGCCAACGTCCACGATGCCATCATGAATCACAGGCGGTTCGGCGTTGTAATTGGGATCGCCATCCTGGACCACGGGGCGCTGTCCAGCACGCGGAGCCGGATCAAGCCCGTCTTGCTCTTCCTGGACTTCGCTGGGATCGTCTTGAGGAATGGGCGGCGGAATGCCAGGCGCTGCGTCGTTATCGTCAACGTCTTGTGCTGCTAGGCGGGCACGGCTTGTGGCGGAAGGACCAGACGGATCGGTTCCCCGCGAGCTTTGTGTTTGCGCCTGTGCAACGGAAACGCTGGCAAATGCACTCAAAGCACACGCCACTGCAAAACCGATAGAAAACCAAGCTACGCGCTCGCGGCCCATAATTCTGGCGCTCTCATGATTGACAGATCACTGAAACGCCACACAACAGACCGTAGGACACTAGAAAGTCTAGGTTAATACCGGCTTAAGTCAGTTTGGAAAAATCGCGCGGGTGGCGGGCGCGCAAAGCATTTGCTAAAGACTCTCATGGCGCTCGCCGCGTCGGCAGACGCAAAGTCAGCGCGCAAAAAGTCTGGCGCCTCGGAAATAGTCCGGCGCCTCGGACCGAACCTGGATCGTCCATGCAGAAAGCACTTCCATCTTCTAGCCGCACTGCTAGGCCGCCCAAGGCTCCACGGATCCCCAAGGTCGTAAACAAGAACAAGCCGAAAAATGAAACTCCGGCCCCGGTGCAGTCGGCTTTACGCACGTTGAAACTCGAAAGCGACGGACTCGAGCAACTGGCAAACGAACTTAAGGCCGGTATGTCGGCGCAATTCTCGGAAGCTGTCCGGCGCCTCGTTGCAACCAAAGGCCGGGTCATCGTAACGGGTATCGGTAAGAGCGGTCATGTGGGGCAAAAAATTGCCGCAACATTCGCCTCAACCGGGACGCCCGCATTCTTCGTGCACCCGAGTGAAGCGTCGCATGGCGACCTTGGCATGGTCACACCCGCAGACCTCATTCTGGCGCTGTCGTGGTCTGGCGAGACCGTGGAACTGAAGCCCCTGATCATTTACTCGCGCCGTTTCGCGGTAACGCTGGTATCGATGACGTCGCGTGCCGACTCAGCGCTCGGCCAGCAATCGGATGTGGTGCTTGAATTGCCGCGCGCAAAGGAAGCCTGCCCGCACGGGCTCGCGCCAACCACTTCGACCACCATGCAGCTGGCGCTTGGTGACAGCCTTGCCATTGCCCTGCTGGAAGCCAAGGGCTTTACCGCGCACGACTTCAAGGTTTTCCACCCGGGCGGCTCGCTTGGCGCCAACCTGAAGCACGTTTCCGACGTGATGCACAAAGTCGCCGAGCTGCCGCTTGCCACTGAGAGTGAAATCATGGCACAGGCGCTTGTCACGATGACGGCGAAAAGCTTCGGATGCCTTGGCATCACCGACAAGAAAGGCCGCCTCGCAGGCGTCATCACCGACGGCGACTTGCGCCGTCACATGGGACCAAATCTATTGAATGCCCGCGTCAGCGAAATCATGACTCGGCGGCCCAAAACCATTGCCCCCACCATGCTTGCCTCCGCCGCGCTCGAAATCTTGAATGCTTCGCGCATCACCGCGCTCTTCGTGGTCGAGAACGATAAGCCAGTTGGCATTATTCACGTCCACGATTTGCTGCGCGCCGGTATTATTTAGTATTATTTAGTTTCGGCCCAATCCTCTTGCGTGCGGCTGACGACGAGCACAATGCCGTTGACGCCGGTGACTTCAACCTCAGATCCCCGCGGCGCATCTTCGCCCTCGGCGCCCCAGATGGTGTCGCCGACACGGACTTTGCCGCGGCCATTGCGGATCGCATCCTCAACAATAACCTTGCGGCCGATGTACTGCGCGCCGCGAATGTTGAGCTGAGGCTCATCTGTCTTGGCGACATCCGCGTCGCTGTAGCGGCGCACCCAGAAGACGGTCGCAACAGAAATGAGGGCAAACAAGATCAACTGCCACGCCGTTGAAATGGGCATCAGCAATGCCAGCACACCAATCACTGCCGCTGATAATCCGAACCACAGAAAATGAATGCCGGGCACGATCGTCTCAAGAACGTTCAGGATGACCGCAACGGCAAACCACAACCACGCTCCAAACTGAGAAATCAGATCCGTTATTACTTGCATCGGTTAATCCTCGCCGAAGTTATTATCGCCGACGTGCCGTCATTCGCGGTCAGCCCACTGGTACGCCGCCCGGCCGCTGAGTTGTTTTTGGGGCAGCGGGCTTTGGTCCAGCACCTCCCCCTCCAAAGGCTTCGCCCGTGATCTGCGCGAGACCGGCAAGCGAGCCAATGACAGACGACGCTTCAAGCGGCATCATGATGATCTTGGCGTTGGGCGCGGAGGCAAGGCTTTCCAGTGCTTTCACGTAATTGTTTGCGACGAAATAATTGATGGCTTGGACATTGCCGTTGGCAATCGCGTTGCTGACCAACTCCGTTGCCTTGGCTTCCGCCTCAGCCGAACGTTCGCGGGCTTCTGCGTCGCGGAACGCGGCTTCCTTGCGGCCTTCGGCTTCGAGCACGCGCGCTTGCTTTTCGCCTTCTGCTTTAAGGATCGCGGCTTGACGCAAGCCCTCGGATTCCAGAATTTGCGCGCGCTTTTCACGTTCCGCTTTCATCTGGCGAGCCATGCTGTCGATGAGATCGCGCGGCGGTGCGATGTCCTTGATTTCGATACGGGTGACTTTAACACCCCAGGCTTCCGTCGCGGCATCGACGACGTTGAGCAACTGCGCATTGATCTTGTCGCGATTGGAAAGCAATTCGTCCAGGTCCATCGAGCCCATGACGGTGCGGATGTTGGTCATCGTCAGATTGACCATCGAATGCTCAAGCTGGTCGACTTCATAAGCCGCTTTGGCAGCGTTCAGAATTTGAAAGAAGGCGACACCATCGACGCGCACCATGGCGTTATCGCGCGTGATCACATCCTGGCTCGGAATGTCGATCACTTGTTCCTTCATGTTAATCTGATGTCCCACGCGTTCGATGACGGGGATAAGAATGTGCATGCCGGGCTGTAGCGTTCGCGTATAGCGCCCGAGATTCTCGACCGTGTAGTTCGATCCCTGCGACACGATCTTGATCGTCGACCAGAGAGCCCACGCAACCAGTGCCAGAACTGCGATGCTGAAAACACCAAACCCGCCTAAACCGCCCAGAATGTCGTCCATCGCCACATCTCCTGCCGCGCCAATATCGAATCAGTAATTGGGTTCGATTTCCCGGTTTTGCAGGGGGCATCCAAATAATTCGTAAATATTGGATGAAATGACGATATATTTCGATACGAAGCCGCAAAAACGGCAATTGCCGACTCAAATGCCCAATCAGGTACAGTTTTATAGGCGAACCTAAATCCAGCCCATTAATTCACGCCTGACGATGGCTTGAACAACGTCAATTCCTTCCGGGCTATCGTTGAGGGCCGGAAGATAGGCGAATTGTACGCCACCATTGCCGGTGAAAATGTGGCGATTCTCGACGTCCAACTCCTCAAGCG
This sequence comes from Hyphomicrobium sp., assembly GCA_031419475.1. Classification (GTDB taxonomy): domain Bacteria; phylum Pseudomonadota; class Alphaproteobacteria; order Rhizobiales; family Hyphomicrobiaceae; genus Hyphomicrobium_B. The sequence continues at coordinate 11,385 of JANOKW010000268.1, forward strand.
TTTCCAGGCAATCCGCCGAAAAGCCGGGAGCGACAAGCGCCAAGCTCTTGACGCCGGATTTCGCCAGAGCTTCAACCGTCTTGTCGGTGTAGGGCTGGAGCCAGGGATCATTTCCGAAGCGCGACTGAAAAGTCGTCAACCAGCGGTCTTTGGCAATTCCCAATTTCTCGCGCAGCAAACGCGATGTCTTTTGACATTGGCAATGATAGGGGTCGCCTTTGTCCAGATATTTCTGCGGCATTCCGTGAAACGTCGCAATAATCTTTTCGGGTTCGAAGTCTAGTTTTGCCAAACTGCTTTTCATAGAGCGCGCGAGCGCATCGATATACACTGGATCATCATGATACGAGGGTGCCACACGGACAGCCGGCTGCCAGCGCATTTTCATGAGCGCGCGAAAGGCGTGATCGGCAGCGGTCGCGGTGGTCGCTGCGGCGTAATGGGGATAGAGTGGAACAAGAAGGATGCGATCGCACCCTTGTGCTTTAAGCGCTTCGATACAGCTTTCCGTTGTCGGGCTCGCGTAGCGCATGGCCCAGTCAACGATAATGCGAGGCTCAGCGTCAAAGCGGCGCGATAGCTGCTCAGCCTGGCTGCGCGTGATTGTCTTCAGCGGACCTTCGTTTTTCTCGTTATTCCAGATGGTCGCGTAGTCCCTGCCCTTCTTGGCCGGACGCACCGTCAGAATAATGAGATTGAGGATCGGCCACCACTTCCACCTTGGCTCTTCGATGACCCGCCGGTCGGAAAGGAATTCTTTCAAGTACCGGCGCATTGGCCAATAACCGGTGCCGTCTGGCGTGCCGAGGTTGAGCAAAAGCACACCGATGCGGCCGAGCTTTACCTCCGGATGGCCCGCTGGCCACGCGGACGTGTCCACATCGAAATCAGCTTGCTTTTTGTGACCGTTCATCTTCTTCCCCTAACCGTCTTTAAACGGCGCGGAGAGCTTAGCGGATTAAGCGCGGCGATGCGACAGGGGCCTGTTGTGTGATTTCGCCACGAGGATCGGTTTCAAATTTGGCGCCAGAATCCGCGACCTGGGTTGCATGGCTCGCGTTGGGTGTCGCACCATTGCCCCTGGCATCGCGATCCAACTGGCGCTTCTTTTTTGAGCTGATCCAATAGGCCGATATCCTGCGCACGAAGTCTTTAGGCCGCTCGGCAAATAACCGCTCTGCATAGGGGAGAGCCGCCTTACTCAACTCATCCTTGCGCAAGATTATCAAATTTTCGATTGGGCCGGCATTTTCCGACAAATGCGATTTCAGTTTTCTGACCGCTGCTTCGAGCACCGCCAGATCATGATCGTCGCCTAACAATTCTGCCAGTTGGCGGCAGGCGGCAACCCGGACTTCGCAGTACTCCGGCCATGCACGCGAGAGCAACGTCATCTGGCGCCAGTGCCACTGAACCGTCTTGCGCAGGTCGTGAAACGCGTCGTCGGATGGATGCTTATAGGCGCGCGCGAAATTGCGCCGGCCCGCGCGATAGGTTTCTTCGACACCGGCCGAGAGGGCTTCGATGCCTTTGCTCTTGAACGCAATCTTTTCGAATTTCTGCGCCTCGACAATGGTCTTGGCAATCACGCGCCGGGCAGCGTGGGGATCGCTGCGCTCAGGCGTCACGTTCGTGCTTCCAGCCAACAACGGACGCAACGGCTGAAGAACTCTGATGCCTTCAGGGCCAAATCGGGTTTCAAGTTTCCCGATCGTTTCGAACATGACGTGCCTATCGCGAAGTGGAGCCAACGTGGCGCCGATTTTCGATATGCGCTCGTATCGGGTACGGAAGGTTTTTTTTGAGATGGCAGGGCGCATCAAACGCAGCAGGGATTTCAGCCGTTTCACCGCCTTGCGTGTCTCGTGCACGTTCGCGGCCGCCATCTCCGTGCGGCCGAGTTCTGTCGCCGCGCGCTGGAACTGTTCCCGTGCGATGCGCCGGAATCCCTTGTCACTGAGTTCGTCGAGTTTAAATCTGTAGGCCATGAGTGTCCCGGGATCCGTACGGCCGGGTCTGCTGTCCGGCAATGGAATACTCTGAGCATAGCACTTTGTCACAATCGATAGGGGTGGCCCAGAAGGGTTAATGCTGCCCCCCAAAGCAAGCCGATCAACCTCTCTTAATCGCCCAAGCGACCCATGTCCGAATGCGCGTCTCAGGGGCAGGGTGAGCGAGAAAATCGGTGATGACGGCGATTGAATCGGCGCCGGCCGCGATCACGCCCGGCGCGCGTTCCGGTGTTATGCCGCCGATCGCAACGAGTGGAATGGCGCCGAGCCGTTTTTTCCATGCAGTCACGCGGTCAAGCCCTTGGGGTGCCCATTTCATGACTTTGAGTTTGGTCTCGTAGACTGGACCAAGCGCCACATAGTCAGGCGCCGCAGCAATCGCCGTCTCCAGCTCCGCTGCATCGTGGCTCGACACGCCAAGCCGCAGCTTCGCGGCCTTGATAGCTTTGAGATCCGCAGCCGCCAAGTCTTCCTGGCCGAGATGGATGTAATTGGCACCTTCTTCAATGGCCAATTGCCAGTAGTCGTTGACGATAAGCTGACAATCGTGCGCACGCGTGACAGCCAAACTTTCGGCGATCTGGCGGCGAGTTTCGCTTTCGCTCGCATCTTTGAGGCGAATTTGAACCGTTTTAACGCCAAGCGGCACGATCCGCTTTAGCCACGTCACATCCGGCACAATTGGATAGAATCGGTTGAGGCTCCGCGGCGCCGTATTTGTCATTTGGACTTATCGAGATCGAAGAATGGCGTTCCGGCAACGGGCGTTGAGGGTTGGGCCATGTCGCGCGGCTTCATGACGCCAGATTTGTATCCAAGCCGTCCCGCATCGACTGCGCCCGCGAACGCTTTGGCCATGACAACGGGGTCGGCAGCCTTGGCGATCGCGGTGTTGAGCAGCACTGCGTCATAGCCCATTTCCATGGCCTCGGCCGCGTGCGACGGCGCACCCAGCCCAGCGTCAACGACCAACGGAACACCTGGAAAATAAGCGCGTAAGCTTTGCATTGCCGGTTTGTTGGCGATGCCCCGGCCGGTGCCGATGGGCGCCCCCCACGGCATGATGACCTCGCAACCCGCGCGTAACAGACGCTCGGCGACGGAAAGATCTTCAGTCGTGTAGGGAAATACCTTGAACCCTTCGCGAGTTAATACGCCAGCGGCCTCGACCAGCCCAAACACATCCGGCTGCAACGTATCGTCGTTGGCGATGACTTCGAGCTTGATCCAATCGGTGCCGAATACTTCACGCGCCATCTGCGCGGTGGTGATGGCATCGCGCGCTGTACGGCAACCAGCCGTATTGGGCAGCACATACTTGGCAAGGCCCGTGATGAGTTCGAGAAAGCGTTCGCCGACCTTGCCGCCAGCCGCCTCGCGCCGGAGCGAAACGGTTACAATTTCAGAACCGGAGGCCTTCACTGCCGCAGCCATGATGTCAGGCGAGGGATAGACCGCTGTGCCGATCAGAATGCGCGAGGCAATGGGCGTCCCGTAGAAAACGAGGCCGCCGGTGTCATGCATTGTCTGGTCGCGTGCGTTCATAAATGAAAACTCTGGTTCAAACTCATATGCCGAGCTTAGCCGCCTTGGCGCGGCGACACGATCTCTATTCTATCGCCCGGTTGTAGAAGCGTCGCTGTTCTTGACGCTACCGCCACAAAATTCCCGTTGAGGGCGGTTGCGAATTTCCCACCCCCAAGCGCGTGTTCGGTCACAAGTTCGCTCAGAACCCGCGCCGCCGTCTCGATCGCTTTGCCGTTCACAACCACGTTCATATTCGCCTCAAACCCGCCCTTAGGGCAATTCCATATGCCGCCAAACTCACAAAAACTGCGATCGCATATGGTGGGCTAAGTTCCCGTTGGCAATATGTTGAGGCTTTTTTTACAGCGGATACGGTCAATAGGACCGGATAGGCCAGAATTCGCCGCACTTCACCTACTCCTTTCGGACCGGTAACCGAGGTATCCCATGTTCGCTTCACTCTTGTCGGCCCGGCGTTTTGCAGCGCTCTTCTGGTGTCAGTTCCTTTCCGCGCTCAACGATAACCTGTTGAAGAACGCTCTGGCGATGCTCGTCGTCTACAAGCTGGCAATGGACAACGGGCCGGTCATCGGCACCCTGGCAGGAGCGGCGCTCATTGCTCCGTTCTTTATTTTCTCCGCACTCGCCGGCCAGCTCGCCGATAAGTTTGACATGGCGCTCATCTCTGTCCGGCTGAAAATGTATGAAATTCCAGTCGCGATACTCGCCGCCATGGGTCTCGTTGTGCCCTCGGTGCCGTTACTGTTCATAGCTCTCATTTTATTTGGAACACTCAGCGCGTTCTTCGGTCCCGCGAAGTATGGCTTGCTCCCCGTGCATCTGAAGACGCACGAACTCCCAGCCGGCAACGCGCTCGTTGAAGGCGCGACCTTCATGGCCATTCTGCTCGGCACCATGGGCGGTAACTTCGCGAGTTCAAGCGACACACACCTTCACATGGTTGCAGCCAGCATTGTTGTCATTGCGATCGGCTCCTGGCTGGCGGCACGCATGATTCCGCCGACAGGCCGCGCCGCACCGCATCTCGTTATCGACCGCAATGTCGTCTCATCAACGAAAACGTTGCTGACGGACCTCAAGGCTGACAAGAAAATCTGGCAAGGTGCGCTCATCACATCCTGGTTCTGGCTGGTCGGTGCAGTTGTCCTCGCGCTCCTGCAGACGCTCATTCCAAAGTTTCTGAACGGCCAGCCTGAGGTTTACACGCTCGCTCTGTTCGTATTCGCTGTCGCCGTTGCGCTTGGCTCCGTCGTTGCGGCCAAGGCCAGCGCAACGCGCCCCAATATGGCACTTGTACCCATCGGCGCCGTACTCATGGGCTTGTTCTCGTTCGACCTCGCATGGCTCACGACTTCCATTACGCCTGCCGCAGCGCCACTTGGCGTCAGCGATGTTTTGGCGTCATTCTCGGGCGTGCGGATGTTGGTGGACTTGGCAGGTCTCGCCTTTGCAGGTGGCCTCTTCATCGTACCGTCATTCGCAGCAGTCCAGGCTTGGGCCCCGATTGACCGGCGCGCGCGCGTAATCGCCGGGTGCAACGTCATGTCGGCAGCGTTCATGACGGCCGCCGGACTGGTCATTGCCGGATTGCAATATGCGAAAGTGCCGTTACCACTCATCTACGCGGGCCTCGGCGTTGCCAATCTTCTCGCTGCAGGTCTGGTGCTCCGCGCCTGGGGCAACGACGGCATTAAGGACGTCGCCGCGTTTCTCTTTAAAATATTCTTCGGGCTTGAAGTGAAGGGTCTCGAAAATTTGCCGAAGGCCGGCGAAAAAGCCATCATCGCGCCAAACCACGTGAGCCTGCTCGATGCCGGCTTGATGCACGCATTGCTGCCGTCACATGCGTCATACGCCATTGATACCGGCATAGCCAATTCCTGGTGGGTGAAACCGTTTCTGAAGCTCGTCAAAGCCTACCCCATCGATCCAACCAAGCCGCTTGGCACCCGCCACTTGATCCAAGCCGTTAAAGACGGCAATGCGCTGGTCATCTTCCCGGAAGGGCGTCTCACCGTCACGGGCGGGTTGATGAAAGTCTATGACGGCACGGCGATGATTGCCGACAAAGCCGACGCGCCGATAATTCCGGTGCGCATCGACGGCCTCGAGCGTTCGCGTTTTGGCTACCTGAGTGCGCAGCAAACCAAGAAAGTTTGGTTCCCGAAAACGACCGTCACTATTCTCCCCGCAGTGAAACTCGATGTAGACCAAAATTTGCGCGGCAAGAGCCGGCGCCAGGCCGCAGGCCTCTCCCTGCAAGACGTCATGACCGACAGCGCTGTGATGACGACGCCTATCGACCAAACGCTGTTTGAAGCGCTTGTGCAGGCAAGAGCGACCCGCGACACAGGTCGCCCCGCAGTCGAAGACCCGCTGGGGACAACGCTCTCCTACAAAAAGCTCATCATAGGTGCGCAGGTGCTCGGGGCAAAAATTGCGCCGCTTGCGCCGCAAAGTGCAGCCGTTGGCGTGATGTTGCCGAACTCGGCGGGCGTCGCCGTTACGTTCTTTGCGCTGCAATCGATTGGCCGCGTCGCTGCAATGCTGAATTTTACCGCCGGCCCGGCAAACGTCGCGGCGGCCTGCAAAGCCGCCAAGGTCGAGGTGGTTCTAACGTCGCGCGTGTTCGTGCAGAAGGGACATCTCGAACCACTGATCGCGGCCATCGAACCGCTCGCTCGCGTCGTCTATCTTGAAGACGTTCGCGCCACGATATCATTTTCAGACAAAGTGCGCGGGCTTCTCGCAGGGGGCAAGCCCCTCGTCAAAACCGGCCCGAACGCGCCAGCGGCCATCCTCTTCACATCGGGTTCGGAAGGTACGCCAAAGGGCGTCGTTCTCTCGCATCGCAATCTCTTGGCCAATTGCGCACAGAGCCTGACCCGCGTCGCTTGCAACGGATCGGATAAAGTGTTCAACGCACTCCCTGTGTTCCATTCGTTCGGTCTGACCGCCGGATTGTTGATGCCGTTGACAGGCGGCATTCCTGTGTATCTCTATCCAACGCCCCTGCATTACCGCATCATTCCCGAACTCGTTTACGGATCGAACGCCACCATTTTGTTCGGCACCGACACGTTCCTGGCTGGCTACGCACGTGCCGCCCACCCATATGATTTTGCGCGTCTGCGCCTCGTTCTCGCCGGCGCTGAAGCCGTCAAAGACCGCACGCGCCAAATCTACATGGAGCGCTTTGGCGTTCGCATTCTTGAGGGCTATGGCGTCACCGAAACAGCGCCAGTGCTCGCGATCAACACCCCGCTCTCCAATAAGTCAGGCACCGTAGGCCGCTTGTCTCCGTTGATGGACGCCCGGCTTGATCCCGTACCTGGCATCGAGGAAGGCGGCCGCCTTTACGTGCGCGGACCCAACGTCATGCTCGGCTACTATCGCGCGGAAAATCCGGGAGTGCTTGAGCCGCCTTCGGACGGCTGGCACGACACGGGTGACATCGTCACCATCGACGCTCAGGGCTTTATCGCCATCAAGGGCCGCGCCAAGCGCTTTGCTAAAATCGCCGGCGAAATGGTTTCGCTCTCCGCTGTCGAAGCTTTGTCTGCGGAACTGTGGCCTAAGCTTAACACAGTGGTCGTGTCGCTGCCCGACCCGCGCAAGGGCGAACGCCTCGCACTGTTGACGACCGACGCCACGTGCACGCGGGAAGCCTTCTCACAATTCGCGCGGCGCAAGGGTGCAACTGAACTCATGGTGCCCTCCGACATACTTGTCGTCGATAAGATCCCGTTGCTTGGTTCTGGTAAGCCAGACTACGTAACCGCACTGGCGGCGGCGAAGGAAAAGTTGGCAACCAGGACGGCGGCATAGTCTTCGAAACTCAAGCGCCAATTAGGGGATGCTGGCGCGCGCCTGTCGCGACGAATTGCGCGACGGCCTCCGCCAGCACCGGCGCCAGAAGGAAGCCGTGCCGGTAAGCGCCGTTAACGCGAATAAGACGCCCATCTCCAGCGATCTCGATGCGTGGGACGTTATCGGGAAACGCCGGTCTGACGCCCGCGCCCATGTCGAGCACTTCGGCTTCTGCGAAGGCCGGGTGCAGCGCGTAGGCCGAGCCTAAAAGTTCAAGCGCGGAACGCACAGTCATCGGCCCATCGTCTTCGCGCTCGACCACAGTTGCGCCGACGACAAACCGGCCGTCGCCCTGCGGCACGACATAGATCGGCTGGCGCGGATGCAAAAGCCGGACAGGCCGCCGGAGTGCCACTTCTGTTGAGCGCACAACAAGACGTTCCCCGCGCACACCGCGCAGGTCTTTAAAATTATCGCGCGCCGAAAACCCCCGGCAATCAATCGTGAGGCCGTCGTGCGCCTTCAGCCACTTGTGGCCAAGCGTGACAACCACACCGGCGCGCTTGCCCTCCTCGAGCAAGTATCCGAGAGCTGCGAGAGCATTGAAATGAGCCTCTGCGGCAAAAAACAATCCCGATTGAAAGCGCCCGCCAAGACTTGGTTCGAGATCCGCAATCGAGAATTCATCGACGGTTCGGTGCTGCACAGTCGCGCGCGCGAAACGTTGCAACTCCGACTGATCGCGCGCGGACGCGACAACCAGCGTGCCGTTCTCGACTATGCCAGGATAGACAGTCCGCCACAGTGCGATCGCCTCGCGGCCAAGATCGCGCACTACGGCGGGTGCGGATTCGGCCTCGCAATCAGGTGCCAACATAGCGCCCGCCCAACGGCTCGCAGCTTGGCTGAACGGCTCAGCGCTCGCTTCGACAAGTCGGACCTTGTGGCCAGCTTTGGCGAGCGTAAGAGCCTGCCAGAGGCCGAGGATGCCGGCGCCTGCGACCGTGATGCTTTTCGTTTCCAAAGGGTGCTCGTCTCAAGTTCCGCTATAGCGCTCTTAGCATCAATCGCCGAGCGCTGCACCTTCGCGCCGGGGATCCGCGCCGCCTTCAAGCCGGCCATTGCGTTTCACGATCGTGTGCGTGCCGCTGGTCATGGCACCGTTCACAACCTGGTGGCCGTAAGTCTTAAGCATAAGCGATGGCCAGAAGGCGGAAGCGCCATCCTCGAATTGGAACACGGCGCCGTCGCTTCCGAAGTTTGGAAGAGCGGCCGCTTCCTGCGCTGACAACTGCCAGTCGATCAAGCCCACAAGCATCTTGGTGACATAAAGGATGATATTGCTGCCGCCGGGCGACCCGGTGACGATCTCGAGTGCGCCGTTCTTGTCGAAAACGATTGTGGGTGACATCGAACTGCGCGGGCGTTTGCCGCCTTCGATGCGATTAGCGACAGGAAGACCGTCTTTGTCGGCCGGCTGAAACGAAAAATCTGTGAGCTCGTTGTTGAGCAAGAATCCAGCGGCCCACAGATGTGAGCCAAACGCGCCTTCAATCGTTGTCGTCATGGCGACGGCGTTGCCGTGTTCGTCGACAATCGAGATATGGCTGGTGCCCGCGCGCTCGATCGTTGCGTCGATGCCGAATGTGCGCTTGGCAAGACCGGGCGGCATTCCAGCGGCGGGCTTGGCCGTGGCGCGGCGCAGATCGATGAGCTTGCGCCGCTCATCGAGATAGGTTGGATCGCGCAATCCCGCAGGGATCGGCACGAAATCCGGATCGGCGAGATAGCGATTGCGATCCGCGTAGCTGAGCTTTTGCGCTTCCCCAATGATGTGCAGTGCTTGGGCGCTCATGACCGAAAAATGCCCGCTCACTCCGCCAAGAGGTTCGATCATTTGCAACGTTTGGGCGATCGTGATCGCACCCGAGGACGGCGGGCCCATACCGCAAATATTGCGCGTGCGATAGGAGAAGCAGACAGGCGCGCGTTCCTTTGCTTGATATGTTTTCAAGTCTTCCCGCGTCAGGTCACCTTTGACAATCGGCGCCTCGGCAACAGCCGCAACAATCGCGTCGGCAATCGCGCCATCGTAGAACGCGGCGGCGCCGTTCTCGGCGATTGCCGCAAGAGTTTCGGCGTAGGTTGGGTTCTTGATCACTGTGCCGGTTGCGTGCGGCGCGCCGCTCTCATCGAAAAAATAGCTGCGTGCGCCAGTTGCAAAGCGCGCGGGGCCTTCCGCTTTGAGCAGCAGGTGCAAACGCTCCGGCATGGCAAATCCGTCGCGCGCATGGCGAATCGCAGGATCGAACAATTTTTTCCACGCCAGTTGGCCGTGGCTCTGGTGCGCGAGCTCCAAGACGCGCATCAGGCCTGGCACGCCAACGCTTAGCCCAGAACGCACCGCTTCGTCGAACGCCATGAGTTTGCCGTCTCTCAAAAACCGGTCGGGTTTGGCGGCGGCCGGCGCCGTCTCCCGGCCGTCGTAGGTTTTGAGGTCTTTTGCCGCGTTATTCCAGTGCACGATAAACGCCCCGCCGCCGAGACCCGAAGACTGTGGCTCGACAAGTCCCAGCACAAGTTGCGTGGCGATTGCTGCATCGACGGCGGATCCGCCCTGGCGCAAAATCTCCCGCCCCGCCTCTGCGGCGAGCGGATGAGCAGCGGCTACCATATGGCGCGTGGCGACGCTGAGCCCTTTGGCGGTGATCCCTGTTGCCGCTTCGGGGGCCTGCACGGCGTCTTGGGCCTGTACTGGCGTAACTTGGGCCGTTGCGATTAACAGGCACAGCATGAACGCTGCCGCATAACGTCGAGCCATCTTTGCCTTCTTGGAAAATTCTCACGGGACAGGTTGTCTAGCATCACAGTATCAGAATGAGAAATGAGGCCCTAGCAGGCTGTTGAACTTCTCGCCTGCTGACAAGGGTTCGCGAATATGATTCCGTTGCCCTTTGGAATGCAAGGGGGCTTCGATGCGCGGATCGGATCAGAACTCAGGCTCGTTATTCTCTTATGTTGACCTTGAAAGC
>JANOKW010000269.1:0-7056 GCA_031419475.1 Hyphomicrobium sp.
GCTTTCAAGGTCAACATAAGAGAATAACGAGCCTGAGTTCTGATCCGATCCGCGCATCGAAGCCCCCTTGCATTCCAAAGGGCAACGGAATCATATTCGCGAACCCTTGTCAGCAGGCGAGAAGTTCAACAGCCTGCTAGCTCACGTACCCCGCGGCTTGGCGCGCGCTGTCGCAATCGCGTTCGCCGGATCGTCGGGCCAGACGTGCCTCGGATATTGCCCGCGCATATCGGCTTTAACAGCCGCCCAGGAGCCCGTCCAAAAACCGGGTAGGTCTCGCGTGATCTGAATGGGACGATGCGCGGGCGACAGCAAGTTCAACGTCAGTGGCAACCGGCCGCCGGCAATCGTGGGATGCTGCTTCAGCCCAAACAGTTCCTGCACGCGAATGTGCAACGCGGGAGCGCCTGGCCCTTCGTAGTCGAGCGCGTGCCTGTTGCCCGTTGGCGCTTCGAAGTGTGTTGGCGCTTCTGCTTCCAATCTCCGGCGCATCGGCCACGGCAAGAGCGCATCCAGCGCCGCTCCAAGATCGTCCGCCGTGATATCGGCAACGCGCGCCTTGCCCGCGAGATAGGGTTGCAACCACGCACAATTGTCAGCGCTCAAGCCTTCATCCGAAAGATCCGGCCAATCTCCGCCCGCCTTGCGCAGAAACGCCACGCGCTCGCGCAATTGTACCTGCGCTTTTGTCCATGCCAGCTTCCCCGCGCCAAGCCGCACAATGCCCGCTGCCAATATGGCCGTCACATCATCGTCTTTTTGCAGCGGCCTGGGAGCACTCGTGAGTGTGATCGCGCCGAGCCGCCGTGTTCGTTTCGCGCGCACGGCTTCGGCGCCAGCGTCAAAACTCAACTCGTCGTTTTCCTCGAGTCTGTCCGCCGCGAACGCCATCACGTCCGCTTCATCCGCTGCGACGGCCAGCACAATGCGCGTCGCCGCCGCTTTGCCCTGCAACTCCGCAACAACAAGATACGGCGCCCGCGCAAGCGGCTCCTTGACGTCAACATTTCCGGCGCGTCCATTGGCCAGCAGATACTGTCCGGGCGCGCCCCGCGACTTTGCAATGCGATCTGGATAGGCGAGCGCCAACAATGCCGCCGTCGAAATCCCGTCATCATTCTTCCGCGCCGCGCCAGCGCTCACTGCTTTCGCCCACCCGGCCGCAAGCCTGCGCATATCTTCTGCGCGGCGCGACCTGTCACGCGCAAAACTCTCAAGCCGCACGGCCAAGTCCACATCAGCGCCACCCATGCCGCGTTCCACCAGAACCGCTGCGATCATCGCCGCGCGCACTTCAGCCCTATGCGCGACCGACGCTACCAGCATGCGCGCTAAGCGCGGCGGCAATGGCAACGCACGCAGCTGACGCCCCTCGGCAGTTATGCGCCCCGCTTCATCAAGCGCGCCAATCTCCTGCAATTCCTCGCGCGTCGCTTTGATCACGCCTTCGGACGGTGGATCGAGCCAGAGAAGCGTTCGCGGATCGTGCGCACCCCACTCCGCGCAATCGAGCAGCAGGCTCGACAAATCCGCCGATTTAATCTCGGGCTCCGCGAACGGCACAAGTCCTTGCGTCTCGGGTTCGTCCCACATCCGGTAACAAACACCTGGCTGCGTTCGCCCCGCGCGGCCACGTCTCTGATCGGCGGAAGCCCGCGACACCCGCACGGTCTCTAGCCGCGTCACGCCAGCCTCCGGCTCATATCGCGGCACGCGCGCCAGCCCGCTGTCGATAACAACGCGTACCCCTTCAATCGTGATCGACGTTTCGGCAATCGACGTTGCCAACACGATCTTGCGCCGTCCCGGTTTGGCAGGCGACACAGCTAAATCCTGCGCACCCATATCCAGCGCTCCATAGAGCGGCGCGATATCGACCGCCGGATCGGAGACGCGCTCGCGCAGACGTTCCGCAACGCGCACGACTTCTCCTTGTCCTGGCAAAAACGCCAAAATAGACCCGGTCTCTTCGCGCAAAGCCTTTTGCACGGCAGTCGTCATATCATCATCAATGCGTTGCGATGTGCGCCCCAGGTATCGCGTCTCAACAGGAAAAGCACGGCCTTCGCTCTCGATCACAGGAGCATCGCCCAACAGCCGCGCCACGCGTGCGCCATCGAGCGTTGCCGACATCACGAGCAGCCTCAAGTCTGGCCGCAACCCAGCTCGCGCTTCGAGCGCAAGCGCTAGTCCCAAATCGGCGTCCAACGATCGCTCGTGAAATTCATCGAACAACACCGCACCGACGCCAGTCAATTCCGGATCGTCCAAAATCATGCGCGTGAACACGCCTTCAGTGATGACCTCGACACGCGTTGCCGCCGACACCTTCGACGATAGCCTGGCGCGCAACCCGACAATTCCGCCGAGTTTGTCGCCCATCAAGCGCGCCATGAATTCGGCAGCCCCGCGCGCTGCAATACGGCGCGGCTCTAGCACAATGATCTTTTGTGCTCCGAGCCACGGCGCTTCAAGAAGCGCCAGCGGCACCCGCGTTGTCTTACCGGCCCCCGGCGGCGCGACGAGCACGGCACGGCCAGCCTCGTCCAGCGCCGCCGTCACAGCGCCGAGCACGGCATCGATCGGCAATGGCGTCGAAAACTTCATCGCGTGTTCCTTCACGCCGCTGATAGTCCAGGCACAGTCCCAACTGCAAGGGCAGATAACGCCAACGCCGTATAGATCCTTCCTGGCAAGCTCGTGAAATGTCTGTTATGCGGCACCTTGATAAGCGCGTTCGTTTATTACAACGGCCGCGATCCAGGACCACACATCCAGGACCACACATCCAGGACCACACTAGGACAACGCATGAAAATTCTCGTGACCGGCGCGGCCGGCTTCATCGGTTCTCACACAAGCAAAGTTTTGCTGGATCGCGGTGACGAAGTTATCGGCCTCGACAACATGAACTCTTATTACGACGTGCGCTTGAAGGAAGCCCGCTTGGCCCGGCTCGAAGGCCGAAATGGCTTTCGTTTTATCAAAGCCGATATCTCGAACCGAGATGCCATGCAGACGGTCTTCGCTGAGGAACGATTTGACCGCGTCATCAATCTCGCGGCACAAGCGGGCGTGCGCTACTCCATTGAAAATCCGCACGCCTACATCGACGCCAATATCCAGGGCTTCTTGAACATACTCGAAGGCTGCCGCCACAACGCCGTAGAGCATTGCGTCTTCGCATCATCCAGCTCCGTCTATGGCGCAAACACAACAATGCCATTCAGCGTCGGCCACACCGTCGATCACCCGTTGAGCCTCTACGCCGCCACCAAAAAATCCAACGAGCTGATGGCCCACACTTACGCGAGCCTCTATCGAACGCCCATGACGGGCTTGCGCTTCTTCACCGTCTACGGTCCCTGGGGCCGGCCGGACATGGCGCTCTTCATTTTCACAAAGAAAATTCTTGCCGGCGAGCCTATCGACGTGTTCAGCGCCGGCCGCCACGCCCGCGACTTCACCTACATCGACGACATCGTCGAAGGCGTTGTGCGAACCATGGATCAGGTTGCAGTTCCCGATCCCAGCTGGTCGAGCGATAACCCTTCGCCCGCATCGTCAAGCGCACCTTATCGCCTCTATAACATCGGCAACAATGCGCCGGTTGAGCTGGAGTACTTCATCTCGCTCGTCGAAAAAGAAACGGGCCGTGTGGCCAAGCGCAATCTTTTGCCCGCCCAACCTGGCGACGTGCCAAAAACTTATGCTGATGTTGACGCACTGACGGCCGCTGTCGGCTTCAAACCCTCGACATCCATCGAAGACGGCATCCACCGCTTCGTCAAATGGTACCGGGAATATTATCGTGTTTAATTGCGAAACGAAGAATCGCCAAGAGACAAGGTTGGGTTAGGCGCGCACTGCACTCGCGCAGAAGCCCGGCCGTTATTACCCACACTGTCATCCCGCGCGAGCCCAATCGCGAGACCCGGGACCCAAGCCGGTGAGCGGCTATAAACCTAAAGATCGCCCCGCGACAACAAGAATGGGTCCCGGCTCTACAAAATCGCGCACGCGCAATTTTTCCGGCCGGGATGACAGTGCCTGCGTAGCGCCAACCCAATCTAACGCGCAGCTTCCGCAGCTTTGCGGATGTTCGTGATGTTCTCAGCGTAAGCCTCGCGCGTGCCGCCTTTGAATACGGCTGAACCCGCCACAAGCACGTTGGCACCCGCCTTCGCGACCAGCGGCGCCGTCTCGGTCGTCACGCCGCCATCAACTTCGATATCAATCGGGCGATTGCCGATCAATTTTTTTACGCGCGCGATCTTATCGACCACCGCCGTGATGAACGCTTGCCCGCCGAACCCGGGATTGACGGTCATCAGCAAGATGAGATCAAGCCGGTCGAGCACATGCTCGATCACACTCTCCGGCGTCGCGGGATTGATCGACACGCCAGCTTTCTTGCCCAACGCCCGGATAGCCTGCAACGAACGATCAAGATGGGGACCCGCTTCTGCGTGCACTGTAATTATGTCGGCGCCCGCATCTGCAAACGCCGCGAGATAAGGGTCGGCCGGCGCAATCATCAAATGCACGTCGAAGATTTTCTTCGATGCCCCGCGCACAGCCTTGATGACTGGCGGTCCAAACGTGATGTTCGGAACAAAATGCCCATCCATCACATCGCAGTGAATCCAATCGGCGCCCGCCTGGTCGATCGAGCGGATCTCATCGCCAAGCCGGCTGAAATCGGCTGAGAGGATGGAGGGAGCTATCAGCATGGGCCGCGGCACGATCAACCTCAAATGTCAGAGCCATAAATCGTCAGATCCGGAAAGACACTGGCGTTTCCCGCTACCCTAGCCGGATTCGCAAGCGCGACGCCAGCACGGGCCCCGCGTTCTACCACGACCGGCGTTTGCGCTCGACCAGCTGAAGAATCAACGGCGTCAGAATGAGTTGCATCGCAAGATCGAGCTTGCTGCCTGAAATCACGATGGAATTCGCGCGCGACATGAAGCTATTCTGCAGCATCGACAAGAGATAAGCGAAATCAATACCGCGCGGATCGCGGAAGCGGATGACAACCATCGATTCGTCCGGCGTCGGGATCCAGCGTGCGATAAATGGGTTCGACGTATCGACCGTCGGGATGCGCTGAAAGTTGATGTCCGTCTCGGTGAACTGCGAGCAGATGTATTTAATGTAGTCGGGCATGCGCCGCAAAATAGCGTTGGTCACTTCTTCCGTCGTATAGCCCCGCGAAGTCCGGTCGCGATTGATTTTCTGAATCCATTCGAGATTGATGACCGGCACAACACCGATCTTTAAGTCGGCATGTTGCGCAATGTTGACCTTCTCCGTAATCGCGGCACCATGAAGGCCTTCGTAGAGTAGGATATCGGAGCCTGGTTCAAGGTCGCTCCAAGGCGTGAACGAACCAACCGGAACGCCGAATTGCTTTGCCTCGTCCACATCGTGAACATAGGCGCGTGTGCGTCCGCCGCCGGTTTCCGCGTAAGCACGGAACAATCCTTCCAGGTCTTCCAGAAGGTTCGCTTCTTCGCCGAAGTGGCTGAAGTTACGGTTCCCCTTCTTTTCCGCCGCCCTCATTGCCTTTTCCATACCGGCGCGGTCGTAACGATGGAATGAGTCGCCTTGCACGAACGCAGCTTTCACATTCTCGCGCCGGAAAATGTACTCAAACGTATGGCGCACCGATGTGGTGCCGGCGCCAGAAGAGCCTGTCACGGAGATGATGGGAAACTTGATCGACATCGAGCGCTACGCGAACCTCTTCTGAGAAACAAACAACCAGGGCACTTACGGCATTCTCAATTCCAAGCGCGGAACAAGCCCCGCCGCCCAAACAGCGGCGAGCTTTGTCCCTTTAGGCTTTCGCCATTGTAAAGCCTTACAACATGATCGACCTCTTCGCGCGAACCGCAGATCAGCGGCGATTTCTGATGCAACGTAACTGGTACGACATCCAATATCCGCTCGCGTCCCGTCGTCGCCCGCCCGCCTGCCTGCTCAACCAGCCACGCTATCGGGCTCGCTTCATAGATCAAGCGTATCCGCCCCTGGTGAAACCCTTTGCGGTTATCGGCAGGATAAAGATAAATGCCCCCGCGCGACAGAATGCGATACACGTCTGCAACCGGAGATCCGGTCCAACGCATGTTGTAATCGCGGCCACGCGGACCGCCCGCCCCATTCTCGCAATCATGCACGTAGATCCGGATCGGTTCTTCCCAATACCGGGCATTCGACGAGTTGATGGCATACTCATTTGCGGTCGGCGGGATCGCAACATTCTTCTGTGTCAGCAAGAACGTTCCCGTCCCGCGATCGAGCGTAAAGACGTGTGTTCCCGAGCCAACTGTCAGCGCCAGCACCGTAGCCGGGCCATAGATGATGATACCAGCCGCCAACTGGTGCGAACCCGGACGCAGGAACGCACCAACTCCAATCGACGTGGGATGGCTTGGGAGAACCGAAAATATCATTCCGAAAGAAACATTGGCATCGACGTTCGACGAGCCATCCAACGGATCGACCGCAACGAGCAGCGGTGCATTGGCATCAAGGACGACCGGTTCTTCCAGCTCTTCGGACGCGAGCGCTGCAACAGGCGCGGCTCGGAGCGCATCGATGATCTCGTTATTGGCGAGAACGTCGATTTCCTTTTGCTCGTCGAATTCGCCAGCCCGGGCCGTGACCCGTCCGGGGATAGCGCCCTGGGCCACCCGGTTCGCCATCACAATACTAGCCTCCGCCAAAGCGGCTACAGTGGAAGCGATAGCTTTGCGTGTGGCGAGCTCAAGCCCCCAGTCAGCCAGGAACTGGTTCAGCGTAACGGAGCCAGTGCCTTGATCCACGTCGATTTTCTCCGTTGCCTCAGTCAAACCAACAACTATCGCCCGTTCCCGGCCCGCCCGCACATTGCCCAAGCTTATTCTAACTTAGGGAACCTCTGACTAACTGCCGGACTATGGCACACTGATCTCGATGATTCGAGGGGGTGTCCGATGGCAGAGAACCAGCTGAGTTTTTCGTCACTCGATTACGCGTCGAAGAAAAAGACGACGAAGCGCGAGGTTT
>JANOKW010000270.1:0-2179 GCA_031419475.1 Hyphomicrobium sp.
GCTTTCAAGGTCAACATAAGAGAATAACGAGCCTGAGTTCTGATCCGATCCGCGCATCGAAGCCCCCTTGCATTCCAAAGGGCAACGGAATCATATTCGCGAACCCTTGTCAGCAGGCGAGAAGTTCAACAGCCTGCTAGCAGAATCAGGATGCGTGAATGCCGATACTCGGCTAAATGTTGGCGACAGCGGCAATTAGGGATTTGGTAGCGTGAAACAAAAGCCGAAAAAGCAGACGGGTATCAACCTCGATAAAATGTCCTTGAAAGAGCTGGGTGAGCTTGAAACGAAGATCAAAAAGGCGATTGCGCAGGTGCGTGATCAAGAACGCAACGAATTAAAGCGCAAGGTGGCCGAATTGGCCGGCAATCACGGTTTTTCCGTTGCAGAGCTTTTTGGTGGTGGCCGCGGAGGGCGTGGCGCTGCGAAAGGCAAATCGCTCGGTATTGCCAAATATGCTAATCCCGACAACAAGTCAGACACTTGGACCGGTCGCGGCCGCAAGCCCAATTGGGTGCTTGACCGGCTCAAGAAGGGCGGAAAGCTCAGCGACTTTGAGATTTAATATAGGTCAACTGGAGCATGATCACCTTTTTTCGAAGCGGTGATCTCATTCCCTCTCTTACAGGTAAAGGCCCCGGCTCTCCGGCCCGCCGAAGCGGACCTGCGGCCGGGGAAGCGGGTGTAAAAGTTTTCGCCACGCACATATTATGAAGGACATGACGCTGCGTTAGCCGATTTTGGCACTCAGTCCTTGACACTGCTAACAATGCGCCACATATACCGGGTGCGCTGGCAGCGGGCACTATGGAGACATGGTTGGGTCCGTTATCGCGCAATCGGGCCGGGCTCTTCTCTCCGTTTGCCCAGGTCAAACGATCCAATTAAAATCATATAGATATCATGAGGTTGAATCCATGAAGTTCCGTCCCCTCCACGATCGCGTGGTTGTGAAGCGCCTTGAGGAAGACACGAAAACAGCCGGCGGGATCATCATTCCCGACACGGCGAAAGAAAAGCCTCAGCAGGGCAAAATCGTGGCCGTTGGCCCCGGTGCCCGCGACGAGACCGGCAAGGTCATCCCTCTCGATGTTAAGGCTGGCGACACCGTTTTGTTCGGCAAATGGTCTGGCACCGAAGTCAAGATCGACGGCGACGACCTGCTCATTATGAAGGAAAGCGACGTCCTCGGCGTGCTGGAAGGCAATGCCAAGGTAAAGGCCGTCGCCTGATAATCGAATTCTCCCACTCTCGTATTTGCTTTACCCCAGGAGTTGCCACACATGGCTTCTAAAGAAGTAAAATTCGGCCAAGATGCCCGCGAGCGCATGCTGCGTGGCGTCGATATTCTTGCCAACGCTGTAAAGGTGACGCTCGGTCCCAAGGGCCGCAACGTCGTCATTGAAAAGTCGTTCGGCGCGCCCCGCATCACCAAGGACGGCGTAACGGTCGCCAAGGAAATCGAACTTGAAGACAAGTTCGAGAACATGGGCGCCCAGATGCTGCGCGAAGTGGCAAGCAAGACCGCAGATCTCGCGGGCGACGGCACCACGACGGCAACGGTTCTGGCTCAAGCGATCGTGCGCGAAGGTGCAAAGTCGGTAGCAGCCGGCGCCAACCCGATGGACCTGAAGCGCGGCATCGATATGGCGGTTGCCGCTGTAGTCGAAGAACTCAAGTCGAAGTCGAAGAAAGTCACGTCGAACGACGAGATCGCCCAGGTCGGCACCATTTCGGCCAACGGCGACACCGAAATCGGCCAGCGCATCGCCGAAGCCATGAAAAAGGTCGGCAACGAAGGCGTCATTACGGTTGAAGAATCGAAGAGCCTCGAGACCGAACTCGATGTCGTTGAAGGCATGCAGTTCGATCGCGGCTATCTCTCGCCGTACTTCATCACCAACGCCGACAAGATGACGGTGGAACTCGAAAGCCCCTACATCCTGATTTTTGAGAAGAAGCTGTCTGGCCTCCAGGCCATGTTGCCCATCCTCGAAGCCGTTGTTCAAGCCAGCAAGCCGCTTTTGATCATCGCTGAAGACGTCGAAGGCGAAGCCCTTGCAACGCTCGTCGTCAACAAGCTGCGCGGCGGCCTCAAGGTTGCAGCCGTCAAGGCGCCGGGCTTCGGGGATCGCCGCAAAGCGATGCTCGAAGATATCGCCATTCTGAGCGGCGGTAC
>JANOKW010000271.1:0-2217 GCA_031419475.1 Hyphomicrobium sp.
CGACTTCATCGCCGAGCGCGATGACTGGATCAACTATGACTTGCCGCGCGATCTCATCGGCAAAGCCTGGGGCGGGCGCTTTCGCGGGCAAAAGCAAAAGTGGTTCGCGTGCCGGTTTACCGGCCCCGACAGTGAAATCAACATCGCGCCGCCGGACGGGCAAATGATCGAGTTCATCGATTGGAGATGGGCGCCTCTTGCCGACGTCCTGAATCTCATCGTGCCGTTCAAGCGCAGTGTATACGAGGCGGTGCTGGCCGATTTCTCGGATCTCGCCCGCCCCCAGAACTAAATGTCATTGAAATGCAATTATTTTCCGGCATTATTTGCCAAAGCGAATCACATTCATCCCCAGCTTTACCCCCAAGTTATCCACAAGCTATCCACAAGTCGCCAATTATGACCGCAGTTAAGCCGAACGCAAAAATTGAAGCCGCAGCGCTCCCGCTCAGGTCATGCGCGGGCATCATGCTGTTGAACCGCGATGGGCTTGTGTGGGTTGGACGGCGCAAACCGAAGTGGGCCGGCGATCATGCCGCTCATATCTGGCAGATGCCACAGGGTGGCATCGAACCGTTTGAACCCCCACGCATCGCAGCGCTCAGGGAGTTGCGCGAGGAAACAGGCGTCACCAGCGTCGACGTGATTGCCGAACATGCGAGCTGGCTGACTTACACCTTGCCCGAAGAGCTCGTCGGCATCGCCCTTAAAGGCCGATATCGCGGCCAGCGGCAGAAGTGGTTCGCCATGCGCTTTCTCGGGCATGACAGCGAAATCGATATTGGTCCGAAGGACGGCCAGAAAGCCGAGTTCGAATCGTGGCGATGGGCGCCCATAAACCTGGTGCCGAAATTGATCGTGCCGTGGAAGCGCGACGTTTATGACGAGATCGTCGGCGCGTTTGGGAATTTGGTGCGGTCGTAATAGTTCGCACGTCGGCGAACGAACCGTAGAAAAATTCGGCCCAGAGCGGTTATGATCGACAGCGATCAACCGCAAATCCTGCACTTCAGCTATCGAAAATTGCGGACCTACTTCGCTGCCCCGGTCACCTCCAGCGCGCCGCTTGCGACTGGCTGACGATAGCGCCAATGCACGGCATCGCCGTTTTTCACTTCCTCGAACGCCTCCGACCTTTTTGACGGCGGGCGGACACTCGACGACATCAGACGTGCAATGTCGCCGAACACAATCGGGTTGGCCGAAAAAACGCTGTGATTGGTGCTCCAAAAACTGGTTCCAAGCCCCGTGATATCGACGGTATCAACGCCCGAGACCACTGTCTCCGTACCACCGGCGCGGCCAACGCCGCGCAGCAGCTTCGAGGCCCATAAGGCAACATCGCTCTGCGAGGTGTAAAGCGTCATGCCCGCGCCGACGCCCTTCACGGTGCCTGCCAGCTGCCGGAAGCGATCCTGATCGACATCCGGGTGCGCCAAGACGATCTCACCGATCAACGGACGCGGCGTCCAGCTGCCGCGCAGGGCAATTTTCTCCAGCGCCGCCAGCACCACGACGTTGCCCATGCTGTGAGCGATGATGTGGATTTTTGTGCCCGGCATCTGAGACGATGCTGCATCGAGAAATGCGATGAAGTGATTGACCGCGATGTCGGCGCTATCGCGATCATATCCGTAGCCAAAAAGTTTAGCTTCCGATGGCCAACTGAACAGGAGGCTGGGACCGGCAAAATCGAGATCGAAGGCGATTTGAGCCGTGCGCTTGAGGGCATCCTCAAAGCTGACGTTGTACCCGTGCACAAAGACGAAAGCGTCCATCGGAGAAGATGTTGCAGCGGGAAGGCCTTCGCTGGTCGCCATGTTTCGGACTGCGATCAGGCGTTCGGACGTCAAGTCACTCGCCGAATTTTCAAGAAGCCCGGAGCCGGAAGCGCGCCGCTCGGCGCGTTTGACAACCTGCTCACGCCCGGCGAGCAGATCTGCGGTGCCAAAACTCAGTTTGTCCGCCCACGCGCCCGCAAAAGTGACGACATTGGCTTTGCTTGTGCCGGGCTTGCGGTTGGTGGCGAAGGCGACAGAAATTTCTCTTGTGCCAAGCTCGGGCATGGCCTTAAGGCGGGCGACAATTTTTGCTGCGTCAGCTTCTCGATTTTGGTGACGATAGACATCAGTCAAGCTGCGCAACGAGGCTACTAGATGCGGGTGGTTCGCTCCCAATTGACTTTCAAGAATCCTGATTACGCACCATAGTCAGCCA
>JANOKW010000272.1:0-14188 GCA_031419475.1 Hyphomicrobium sp.
GCTTTCAAGGTCAACATAAGAGAATAACGAGCCTGAGTTCTGATCCGATCCGCGCATCGAAGCCCCCTTGCATTCCAAAGGGCAACGGAATCATATTCGCGAACCCTTGTCAGCAGGCGAGAAGTTCAACAGCCTGCTAGATCGGTGCCACGTTACGTCGGAGATCCAAGCGGCGCGGACAACGCCATCAGCATCGCAATCGTCACGGAAGCCGATCTCAAGAGTCTTTCGATGCACCCGGAGACCGGCGATCGGACACCAGGTGCGCCGCCAAACGCAGGACCACCGCCGCAGCCGTCCGAGCCGCAATCCAAGCCTGATCAACCCGAGACGCTGCGCCAATCCATTACCGAAGACGTGCCGGATGCCAAGCCCACTCCTGAGCCCACTCCCGAGCCCACACCCGAAACCGAAGCAATCGGCGAAGTTGGATCTGACGCCGCCGGCGACGTCTTTTAACGCGCCAGAGGGGGGCGGGGGCAAGTCAGCGGGCTTCGAGCGCCCGCCCGGCATCACGCGATCCGGCGCCAACGACGAGTTCGCACGCAATGTGATTCGCGAACTGAAAAAGACCATGCCGCAACTCAGCAATACATTCGGACGCGTGAAAGTGCGCATCGCGCTCAATCAAAATGGCAATGTCGCCGATGTGCAGGTGATGATGCCGTCAAACGTCGCGGGTCTCGACCAAAGCGTCGTGTTCGCCGTCAAGCAAACCAGCTTTCCGTTTCCCCCGCCGAACTCGCTTCCCGTCGACCGGATTTTCCAGGTGACGTACATCTACAATTGACGTTGGGGCGGCGCTGTCGCGTGATGCGCCTCGTGGGGGTGAGGCATTGCACCTAAAAGGTGGCGGCCGGCCCTCGTCTTGAGAGCATCGGCCGCCCGCCTGGCGTCTAGTTCTTCGTCGTGCTGCCGGTCGTGGTGCCAGCAGCGCGACCTGCAGCTGCTTGCGCTTTCTTCACGCAATCGTCCTTGGCTTTCATGTCGGCGAGTTTCGCGCACTCGGCCGGAACAGCAGCGGCGGCATTGCGCACTTCGCCGGCGCGCCAGCGGCGCACGTTGCCTTTCACTTGCAGGCGGTGCGCGTCTACAAGCGCGTAAATGCGGGCCGCGATGCCTTGCGGCGAGACCTCGAGTGCTTCGGCGCGCGCGGCATCTGTGATGCGTGCGATCAACACCGCGACCTTCACCCAGTCTCCTATTGCACACGTGAGGATCACAGCGTCGAGGCGTGCTTCGGTTTCGGCTGCTGGTTCAGATGTCACAATGGTGGTCTCGATTGCAGCGGGGTCATGGTGGATGTGCCTGTTGCGTCCGTCCAGTTGAGTTTGCCGCCTGAGGGGCATGTCTTCAAGCCTTCTTTGTTGGGCTGGCAGCGTTTATCTTCCATTACCTTGGCCGGTTACCATAACATGACTTTGCTACGCGGGAGCTGCCCAGCTTGACGACAAGCCTTATTCACACGTCTTGATCACAAGCCTTGATCACGCAAGCGGGAACTCCCACATGACACTCGTGAGCTAGAATAATGAGATAGTATTTGACACAATGTCTGAGACCTCCGGAGGCTTGAATGACGAAAAAGTTGTTGCTGACCACAATCGCCGTAGGCGTTGTTGCACTTGCCGGACCGGCGACTGCCCGCGGACTTGGCGAAGCGGGCGAGGCGGAAGCAGCGCGTATGCACGCGAAAGCCGGTGGCCCATTGAACTATCGCGATGCCGAGCTGCTTGAGCGCTACGGCTGCCGCGACAAGACAGACAGCGAGTACTGCTGGTACCTTTATAAGAAGCAAAGTGGCGCGTTCCGGCATTCCAGCCGGAATGGCAGAAGGCATCGTGGGTACTAAAGGGCGGCGTCTGTTAGCGTCCACAATCGGACTGAACACGGGCGCGTTCATTTTTCTCCCGTTGTGCGGGGATGAGGCATCGCGCGCGGCCCTGGATTAGGGTTGCGCGTCATGCGACGCAGCCGCGCTTGCGTGTTCACTGGCTAGGGGTTAGCAACCAGAAAACATCGTGACGCACGGGAGATTGACGGCCATGGCGGACTTGAAGGATACGAACGCGGCGATCGCCGAGTTGAAGCGCGAGAACTCCGAGCTCTCCGGCATGGTGCTCGCGACCGGCGTCATTCTCACCCAACTCTTGCAGTCGATTTGCAAACGCGAACTCAACCCGCAACAGGCTGCCGGGCGCATCATGACGAGCGCGCGCGAAGGCATTGAGGGCTTCGCGGCAGCGACGAAAGCTGATCCCGTCATGAAGAAGCGCGCGCTCGAAGCCGTGACGCAATACGAAGAGCAGATTAGGTCAGTGCTGTCGGTTTGACACTCCCTCTCCCGAGGAAGCCGAACAGATGGCCGGCCCGCACGACGACGTGTTCTTGCGATGCCCGACAACTTTGGTTGTGCTTGCCGGAGTTCGCCCAGGTTCTTCCGCGCTTTCAGCGCGAGTGGGCTCACGGCCGACCAACTCCCTCACGTCCTCTCAACGCCCGCATATTCAAACACCGTCTCGCCCGCAACGACTGTTCGCAAGACGCGCCCCTGCATTTTGGCCTCGTCAAAGGGCGAATTCTTGGAGCGTGATTTCAGCAAGTCCTTGTTGACGACCCAGGGTTCTCCGAGATCGAACAGCACTAGGTCGGCAATCGCCCCCTTGACCAATCGACCGGAGTGCAGCCCCAATAGCCGCGCCGGATTGATGGTCATGGCGCGCAAGACAACGTGCAACGGAATATCGCCCGCGTGCACGAGGCGCAGCGCGGCGGGGAGCAGCGTTTCAAGACCGACCGCGCCGTCGGCGGCTTCCGCGAACGGGCGGCGCTTGGTGTCGGCGTCTTGCGGGTCATGACTTGAAACAATGATATCGATATCGCCCGAAGCGACACCCCGCACCATCGCCACGCGATCTTCCTCGCTCCTGAGCGGTGGGCGCACTTTGAAGAACGTGCGGTACGAGCCGATATCGTTTTCGTTCAAGGTCAGATGATTAATCGAGACGCCGCAGGTGACGGCGAGTTTGCGCGCTTTGGCGCGGCGCACGACGTCGAGGCTTTCCTCGCAGCTGATGGTGGCCGCGTGATAGCGCCCGCCTGTCATCTCGACCAGGCGCACGTCGCGCTCAAGCACGATTGTTTCAGCGAGTTTGGAAGCGCCCGGCAGTCCGAGACGCGCTGCCACTTCGCCCGAGTTCATCGACGCCGTGCCCGAAAGATACGGGTCTTCGGTGTGATGCACGACCAGCGCGCCGAAGTCTTTGGCGTAGTTCAAGACGTTGCGCATGACGCGCGTGTTGGCGACGCTCGTTTTGCCGTTTGAAAAGGCAATGGCGCCGGCGCGCTTCAGAAGACCGATTTCGGTCATCTCCTCGCCCTTCAAGTCCTTAGTCATCGCCGCCATGGTGTGGACGTGAACGACGGCGTTGTCGCGGGCGCGGCGCTGGATGAAGTCAACGAGCGCCACCTGATCGATGACGGGATTTGTTTCCGGCATGACGACTATGGTGGTGACGCCGCCCGCCGCCGCCGCATGGCTCGCGGTTTTCAAAGTTTCGCGATGCTCGAATCCGGGTTCGCCCGAAAACACCTGGGCGTCGATGAGGCCTGGCGCCAGAACGTGACCTTTACAATCTATGACGGCGGCGCCCTCTGGCGCATTGCGCCGCAGGTGTGTGCCGATATCGGCGATGAGCCCGTCTTTGACAAGAAGTCCGCCGGGCTCGTCGCGGTTCGATGACGGATCGATAATGCGTGCGTTGATAAAGACGGCCGGCTTGCCGTTCGTGCGCGCTTTATCGAACGTTCTGGGTGTGCTGCTCATGGGCCGCCCCCTTCAACCGGCAAGTGGACGGCGAGCGCTTCCAACACGGCCATGCGCACCGCAACACCCATCTCGACTTGCTCGCGGATAACACTTCGATAGTGATCGGCGACGGTTGATGCAATCTCGACGCCGCGATTCATGGGGCCTGGATGCATGACGAGCGCATCTGGCTTAGCACGCGCGAGTTTTTCGTGATCGAGCCCGAAGAAGTGGAAGAACTCGCGGCCCGACGGCACGAACGAGCCTTCCATGCGCTCGTTTTGCAAGCGCAGCATCATGACAATATCCGCGCCGTCGATACCTTTCCACATGTCGGTATAGACTTCGCAGCCTAAGCGCTCCGGCGCGCTCGGCAGCAGCGTCGATGGCGCGATGATGCGCACGTTGGCGCCGAGCGTGTTCAAAACGTTGATGTTCGAGCGGGCGACGCGCGAATGCAGGATGTCGCCACATATTGCAACGGTGAGCCCCGCGATGCGGCCCTTGGCGCGACGGATAGTCAAAGCGTCGAGCAGCGCTTGTGTTGGATGCTGATGCGCGCCATCGCCCGCATTGATGACGCAGCAATCGACTTTTTGCGAGAGCAGTTCAACGGCACCCGCCGCGTGATGGCGCACGACGATGATGTCGGGGCGCATGGCGTTCAGCGTCACGGCCGTATCGATGAGCGTTTCGCCCTTCGTGACCGAGGAGGTCGCGACGTTCATGTTCATGACGTCGGCGCCGAGCCGTTTTCCCGCCAACTCGAACGACGCCTGCGTGCGCGTGGACGATTCGAAGAACAGGTTGATGAGTGTGCGGTTTGCCAGCACGGTGCGCTTAGCAGCCCCGCTTTGAGTGCGGTCGGCGGCTTTGTCGGCAATGTCGAGGAGAAAATTGATTTCGGGCGCCGTTAGACCTTCGCAGGTCAACAGGTGGCGGCGCGGGAAGCGCGTCAGCTCTTTTGTCGTCGATGATTTAGCCATTAAAGCGGTGTCTATACGGGGAGTCTGGGGCGAGGGCAAGCGGGCGTGCGCGCTAGCCTGGATTTGTGCTTAAAATGGCGTCAATTTTTACGTAAAGAGCCAGCTCGAAACGCCGCCTCGGCGCGCGTGGTCGTGAATGGGGAAAGTAAGATGTCTTTCAGGAACAATTTGTGGCGTCTGATGTTGCGATGACTGGGGATTGCGATCGCCTTGCTTGCCGTGGCGGCCATTCCGCAGGCCATAGAGTTCGCAACCTCGCAGTATTCGGGACAACGTGCGCCCATGCAAGGTCGATGAGCTAATATGTACACTGCGTATGGTCCATCAGAAGCGTAACGGCCATCGTTGCGATCGCGGCGATAGCTACTCGCCTAAACGGCAAAAATCATGCTATGAAATGTCGAGAAAGGTGGCGCCATGAACCACATCTCGAAACGGCTGGAGCAAGCTATAGATTCAGTGCGGACACTAGCGGCCGAGCAGCAAGACCTGCTGGCTGTCGAAATGCTAGATCGCGCCAGGTCACTCTCGTTGCCAGCAGCGCAACTATCCCCTCAGGAACAGGCAGAGCTGGAAGCCGAGCTCGCTGCGGCCCGGCGCGGAGAATTTGCAAGCGAAAATGAAGTCGCCGATATGTATGCGAAGTATGGCCTGTGAAAATCCGCTACAGGCCAGCCGCAGTCGCTCAGCTCAAGGCAATTTTTCAATGTATCTCGGAGCACGATCCTGCGGCTGCTGGTTATCAGGACGATTTAACTGTCCATTGATCGGCTTGGGGATTTTCCATTGAGTGCGCGCCCCAGTGAGGTGCCCGGCATCCGCGAGCTGCCGGTTGTGCGCTATCCCTATATTGTATTCTACGCAGTCGATGAACGCGCTCAAGAGGTTCATATCTTGCGCGTTCGACACACGTCGCAAGATCCGGCACACCATCACGATTAGTTAATCAATGCCACCCATCCTCACGTAAACAGCCAGCTTGAAACTCCGCCGCGGCGGGCGAGGTCGCAGAGATCGGCATCAAGCCCGGCGAACAAAAGATGCGAGGCGTTCTCGTCAATCCACGGCGCGCTGCCGTGCGTGTCGCGATAAGGCTTCAGCAATTCGCGCCATGCGGCTTGGTCCCAATGACGCTCGGTCATGGCCAGAGGCGGCATACGCTTCAGGGCTTGCTGGCCGGACATCCAAGAATACGCCGCCTGCCAGACTTCGGCAGTCGCTGCCATGTTGTGGCGCGACTTCAATTGATTGATGGCGAGCACGCCGGTCTCGCGAGAATGCGGTCCAACCTCAAGCGTTGCAACGCGCGCGCCATTACGCCGGACCGAAAACAGCCGGCATTTTTCGCGCACGATGCGCTCGGCGTATTGATCGGCGCAGTTCTGCATGAAATGCGCTTCGTTCAAAATGGACTTTTGGTCGAGCAGCGGTTCAAACGTATAGCCGAGCGCAGCCCCGGGTTTCAGCCAGCTATCGCTTACGATCCCCTCGGGTAGTTGCAGTACGAGGCGCATGCGGTTGAACCAGCTCTTGGCCGCGCATAGCGCGGTGTCGAATGCTATCTCCGGCCGCCACGGCACAACGATCAAGCGGTGCGCTGCGGCGGCCGGTTGTCCTGAAAACCAGGCGTACGCCGCAAGCACGGGCATGAGTTTGTGGGGCTCGCCGTCGTCCGCATAGATAGGCTGGCCGGCCAGCCAGATGGCGAATTCCGCGCTGCAAGCCTGTTCGGCGAACAGCAGCGTCTTGAGCCACATCGCGCTCTCGTCCGCCGTGCGCGGCATGCGGTTTGCCACGTGGCGTGCGAAACTCTCTCCCATCGGCAAACGCTCGGGCAGCGCGTCGAAGGCTTCGGGTGGCAGCTTGCGCATCCACATGGGGAGACCAAGCGCTGTCGCGACCGTTTTCAGAGGCGCGCCGTTCTCGATTGCCGCAAGAGCACTAAGGCGGGTGGCGGCCGGACCACGCCGCGTGGCTAGCGCAAAGAGGGCGCCAGGAAAAATGATGGCTAATTCTGAGACGCGGCGCGACGAGCGGATCAGGCGGCGCAATTCACGCCGCGCATGGGGCGCAAAGCGCACGACCGACCGCTCCAAAATTTCCGGCAGCGGAGCAGTGGTTTTCCGGCGCACCACGTCCGTGCGCCCCTCGGGAACTTTGAATTCTTGCACCATAACAATTTTGACCCGGCCAACGCATACTGCAACGCCCTCCCGCCACAAGCCAAGTTGGTGGACCAATGAGGCGAGCATGCGACGGTCAAAGGACGGAAGCGTGAAGCCCTTGCACGCGCTCAGTGAAACTTTCGTGCCTGCAAGCGGGGAGGCGCATTTCACGGCGCGATTGGGGGCACGATCAGGCGCAAACGATCGAGCGCGCTCTGCAAAATCACAGTTGCGGCAAGCTTGTCGATGACTTCGGCGCGGCGCTTGCGGCTTTGATCGGCGTCAATGAGCATGCGTTCAGCGATTGCCGTCGTCAGCCGTTCGTCCCACAGCAAAATAGGCAAAGGCGATAACTTGTTGAGGTTGCGGGCAAGTGCGCGCGTCGCTTGCGCCCTGGGGCCTTCGCTGCCGTCCAGGTTTCGAGGGAACCCGAGGACCAGTCCTAAGACCTTGTGCTCATCCGTCAGTTGGAACAGGCGCAGCACGTCTTCGCTGAACTTGCGCCGGATTATTGTTTCGAAGGGCGAGGCAATGGTGCGCGTCACGTCCGAGAGGGCGAGGCCAAGCGTCTTGGTGCCGGCATCGATGCCGATGAGGCGCCCGCTGCCGCCCCCATGGAGCGACCCTTGCGCCAAAAGACTGCTGACGAAGTTGTCCACATCCTCGGTCGAGGTGCCGGGCGCCGTTACGAATTTTTCGGCCATTTTCTGCCTCTTGGCCACGCTTGCGGCTTGATAGCCTAACTGGGGTTCGCTTGCCCGTCCTGCGGCATAGGGCGAATTGCCTTCGGCATGGGTGGGAACTGGCGCCTCCGGGTTGCACAAAGACGCCTTATGCCGCTAAGAGAGCAGTGATACCAACACTATTCCCCAACAGGTGAGGACGTCTTTCATGCAGGTCGACGAAGCGACCGTCCGGCGCATTGCGCGGCTGGCACGCATTAAAATTACAGACGCGGAGGCCAAGGGGCTCGAGAAGGAACTGACCGGCATCATGCAATGGGTCGAACAGCTCGGCGAGGTCAACACCGACGACGTCGAGCCGATGACCCGTGTTGTGCCGATTGCTCTCAAGAAGCGCGCCGACAAAGTCACGGACGGCGAAAAGGCCGACGATGTCACGCGCAATGCGCCGATGACCGAAGACCACTTTTTCGTCGTGCCGAAGGTGGTGGAGTGAGTCGGATGCGCAGACTCGTGGTTGCGATTGCAATCAGCGGAATAGCTTTAGTAACGCCAGCGTTGGCCAATGGCTCTTTTCTCGGCTCAGCGGTCTATTCGACTTTAGATGGTTGCGAAAAGTGGAAATCGGTTGACGGCGACAAAGTCAGCGATCGCTTCAAAAGGCCTGAGGTGTTGACGGAGAGGGGCTTTGAAGGCCGTGATGGAGTTTGTACCTTTATTACCGCGATAGAACTCGAAGCGGGCAAGAGATGGATGGCCGGTATGGACTGTTCTGCGGGACCTTCTGGAGACTTGGAAATTACTGTTTTTGAGAAGCTCCTGAATGGTTCGATCAAAGTGGCCGATATCAGCGTTGACCGCGAAATGGTGCTTGTCCGCTGCGACGTTGAAAAGGGAAAGTAGTTCGTGACCGACCCCGCCAAACTAACACTCTTTGAAGCACGCGACGTATTAGCGCCGCAGAAAATGTTGCGTGGTGAGCGCCGTGAATCCCCCTCCCCTGGACGGGGAGGGGTGAGGGGTGGGGTGACGAGCTTGGCGGAAGACCGCAATTTAGCGCAAATTGTTTTCCGCTCATTGCTGCTGAAGCATCGCCGCAATACAATTCCCTTCACGCTCTTAGCGGTCCCCCCACCCCTAACCCCACCCCCCAAGGGGGAGGGGGACCATCGCGTACCCTTCATCATCAGAACGAGTCCATCTGAATGACTGACCTGACAAAATTGACGCTCTCTGAAGCCCGCGACGGGCTCAGAGCCAAAAAATTCTCAGCCACCGAGCTGACGGACGCCTTCATCACGGCGATCGAGAAGTCAAATGCCGCGCTCAATGCCTATGTCTTGCCGACACCCGAACACGCGCGCGCGCAGGCCAAGGAAAGCGACAAGCGGATTGCATCTGGCAAAGCGCGCCCGCTTGAAGGTCTGCCGCTCGGCAACAAGGATCTCTTCTGCACGAAGGATATCCGCACAACGGCGTGCTCGAAAGTTCTCGGCGATTTCAAGCCACCGTATGAATCGACCGTCGGGCAGAATCTGTGGGATGCGGGTGCCGTCATGCTCGGCAAGCTCAACAACGACGAATTCGCCATGGGTTCGTCCAATGAGACGAGCGCGTTCGGCAATGTCGTCTCGCCCTGGCGCCGCAAAGGCAAGGACGGCAAGCTGACAACCGACAAGTTGGTACCCGGCGGCTCTTCGGGCGGATCGTCGGCAGCCGTCGCCGCTGACCTCTGCTTGGCCGCAACCGCAACGGATACGGGCGGCTCCATCCGCCAGCCTGCAGCACTCACCGCAACCGTCGGCATTAAACCAACCTACGGGCGCTGTTCGCGCTGGGGCATTGTTGCGTTCGCTTCCTCGCTCGATCAGGCCGGACCTATTGCCAAGACCGTGCGCGACGCGGCGATGATGCTCAAAGTCATGGCCAGTCACGACCTAAAGGACTCAACCTCCGTCGATGCACCTGTACCAGACTATGAAGCCGTGCTCGGCAAAGGCGTGAAGGGTCTGCGCGTCGGCGTGCCGAAAGAATATCGCGTTCCAGGCATGTCCGAAGAAATTGGCAGACTCTGGGACGAGGGCATCGCTTGGCTCAAAGCCGCAGGCGCCACCATCCACGAAATATCGTTGCCGCACACGAAGTATGCGCTCCCCGCTTATTATATCGTCGCGCCCGCCGAAGCCTCATCCAATCTCGCGCGCTATGATGGCGTGCGCTATGGCTTGCGCGTTCCCGGCAAAGATCTGACCGAAACCTACGAGAACACGCGCGCTGCGGGCTTTGGCAAGGAAGTTCGCCGCCGCATCCTGATCGGCACCTACGTGCTTTCGGCTGGATACTACGACGCCTACTACTTGAAAGCGCAGAAGGTGCGCACGCTTATCAAACGCGACTTTGACGAAGCCTGGAACAAAGTCGACGTGGTGCTGACGCCGACGACGCCGTCGCCCGCTTTCGCGGCTGGCGAAAAGTCCGGCGATCCGCTGGCCATGTATCTCGAAGACATTTTCACGGTGACCGTGAACATGGCCGGCCTTCCCGGCATGTCGGTTCCGGCCGGCCTGTCGTCGCAGGGCACGCCCTTGGGTCTTCAGCTGATTGGCAAGCCGTTCGACGAAGAGACACTATTCCGCACAGCCCAAGTGATCGAAGATGCTGCCGGGCGGTTTCACGTGCCGGACAAGTGGTGGATTGACGGCCGCGTATAGAAGAGGGTCATCTGATGGATCAGTACTTTACGATTAGATTCCTCAAGGGTATCGGTCTGTCTATCGCGGCGTCAGTATTTTCCGGCAGCGCCGTTTTTGCGGGAGACACCAAGAAGCAAATTGAGTTCTTTCTTGGCACTTGTTTCGGATCGCTCGACGATGTTTCTAGAGTGCAAAGTCTCGCTGCGCTCTTAAAATGGAAAAACGCACCTGCTGACTTCGCCAATCTTGGAAAACCAGTGAATAGCATAAAATATGAGACTTGGTTGGTGCAAAAGGAGGGAGAATTCTATGCTGTAGCGGTCAATCAGGCTCCATGGAATGACCGTCAGATCGCGAACGTCTGCTCAGTTGCTATTCAATCATCAGGGAATGCCGTCATCGCCGAACTCACGCGAGTAATAAAGCTAAAAAAGGTCCACGAAGAGGACGAGCCTCTACAGACAACGTCCTACTACGAATACGAATCGATGGCGGTTGATCGAGCGATGGTATCTGTCGTCGCCTTGAAAGATGGAAGTGCTCCGGTGAGCCTAGGCGTTACAGGCATACGAAATAATCAATAGCCTCACTCAAACTCTGGATTTTTTCATGAACCCCAAACGCCCCTGGGAATGCGCAGAGATGCCGGACGTTAGGCGCGAGATCGATCGCATCGATATTGCGCTGGTCGATCTCATCTCCGAACGCTTCGGCTATGTTGAACGCGCTTGGCAACTGAAGAAAAGCCCGAGCGAAGCGACCGTGCCTTGGCGCATCCAGCAGGTCATCGATGGCGTGAAGACGCGCGCCAAAGACAAGGGTCTTCCGCCCGAAATGGTCGAGATGGTCGGCGCCCAGTGGCGCAACATGGTTGGCTGGTTTATTCAATATGAAGAAGAAAAACTGCGCCAAGCTGCTGAAGGCAAACAAGCAGCCGATGCCAACGGCGACACGAAAAATGGTGGGCGCCCGGTATGATCCCTGTCCTCCAAGCCGACGTTTCGCTCTACGAAGTGGCGGCGTATGCCATTCTCAATCCCGCACTCATCGGCGTGGCTTTCTACATGGGCCGCAAGGCCAATGAGAAATCAAAACTCCTCATTGCCTCGTTCGCAGGCGCTGTCGCGGGTGTCGTACTCCTGAATATTCTGGCTCTGCTCAATCTTTTTGACGCGCCAACGGCTGGACGCGCGGCGGCTGGAATTTTTGCGGCCTCCCTGATCCCTGGCCTGCTTTATGCGTGGGTTGGCTACCGGATGAAACGATAAACAAAGTCCTAACGCCCCGCCGCAAAAATTCGCAAGACCTGTAAAATTGCAACTAAAAACGCAAGCCACTTGTAATGCAGGCCTGCAACACTCAGCCATTGCTAGACCCGTGTTTAGGCCAAAATTGCAGCGCCTCGCGGGATCGAATGTGGAGTGAGCGTCGTGGCGTTCAATTTGACAGGCTATCGGGTTATCAACGGAACCTCGCGGGCGGACACGCTCAACGGGGGCACGACAAACGATGCCATTTTCGGGTTTGCAGGAAACGATACGCTCAATGGCAACGGCGGCTCCGACATCCTCGATGGCGGCACAGGCAACGACCGCATGTCCGGCGGCCTCGGCAACGATATCTACGTTGTCGATAATGCGCGCGACCTAACAACAGAAGCTCTGAATGCTGGAACGGACAGCGTCTATTCGTCCGTATCGCGTACTTTGGGGGCGAACATCGAGAACCTCTATTTGACGGGATCGACCGCCATCACCGCGAACGGCAATGCATTGAACAACGCAATCGTTGGCAACAGCGTCAATAACGTGCTTCAGGGACGCGACGGCAACGACAACATGCGTGGCGGGCTTGGCAACGATCAGCTGCTGGGCGGCAACGGAAAAGACGTCCTCAGCGGCGAAAACGGCGACGACAATCTCAGCGGCGGCGCAGGCAACGACACGCTCAACGGCGGCGGCGGAAACGACACGCTGGCGGGCGGCGCAGACAACGACGGATTTTTCGGCGGCGGCGGCAACGACCGGATTTTGGGCGAAGCTGGTGCCGACAAACTCTTTGGCGACGGGGGCAATGATTACCTCCGCGGCGGCGCGGGTAGCGATTTTCTCAGCGGCGGCGGCTTTGGCAGCACGTCGTCTGCCGGCCTTGATACATTCGCGTGGCTCAGAGCCGACGTGCTGAGCGGCAGCACCGTGCAGGGTTTCGACCATGTCACGGATTTCGGTGCCGGTGATCGGATCGATTTCACCGGCCTCAGCCTTGGCACGGCGGCCATTGAAACACTGGTGCGTGTTACCGATACGACGGCTGGCAGCGTCGTTTCCGCCAAGTTCGGTACACTCGGTTTCGTCGACATCGCCATTCTGGACGGCGTGCACACGACGCTTGCAGACCTTGTCGATGATTTCGCAATTGCGATCTGAAGATGCGCGTTTCTAACAGAAAAAACGAATTCTGAGAGAGCTGCGGCGCTTAGTCCGCGCGGCGAACCGCCATCAGAGACTTCGGCAGTCCATACGCACGCTCGCGCAGGATCTTGGCGTCTGGAAACAAATACTGCATCTGCGCCGCGCTGATGAGAGTTGCCGACTGAAGTCCGCGCATGGCGGCGTCGAGATCGATTCGTTTTCCCCCAAAGCCCAAATTGAAGCGCATCAAGAGTTCCGCGCGCAATTGCTCTGGAAGCCAGTGAAAGAACGGCGCGCGGAAGTGGGGCTCAAAGGGGAACCAGAAATTCGGCGTCTGCACGTAATACTGAGGCGCCAAGCGACGGACATTCGCGGCCATGCGCGTCATCTGATCCCAATTGCCGACGTGCTCGACTACGGAATTCGAGTGAACTAGATCGTAAGCGTTGTCGGCGATGTCCTCGAGGGCGCAGGCGTTGCCCGTCAGGCTCTTGAATTTCGGGTTAGACACTTCGACGTGAGAGAGATTGATCAGATCGATTTCAACCGGGTTACGGTTGACGAAATCCTCGGCGATTTTCCAATAGTATGACGTGCCGCCAAGGTCGGCGATGCGGCAGGAGCCTTTCTTGGCAATGACGCTCTCGATCAATGGCTGGATGTGTGAGAAGCGCTTTTCGCGAAAGCGGAAGGGGAGCGACTTTTTCTCGATATAGGTTTCTTCGATCGTATGCGCGGCATTGTCGGCCGGATCGGCGGCACCGATGAATTGGGCAGCCAGAATTGCTTGTCCTTGAGCGTTCACGTTCCGACCCCGCATGCCGTCTTTATCTTTGCCGGTGGACGCTAACAGCTATCGGTTAATTGGGCGCTAAGTCGCCCATGCAACCAGAGTGATTGCAGCGCATGGCGTCATGGGTTAACGACAGAGACGCAGGCATGGGCGCGTAGATTGGCGCTCAGATGGGCCCGCAGATGGGCGCGCAGATAGGCGCAAATGGAGACGGCAGAATGCAGGATAAGTCGGCAGCGGCGAAGAAGAACCTCATTGCGGGTGCGACGGGTGACTGGGAGGTCATTGTCGGCCTTGAGGTTCATGCCCAGGTTGCCTCTAACTCGAAGCTCTTTTCCGGCTCCTCGACGGCATTTGGAGCCGAACCCAACAGCCATGTGTCGCTGGTCGATGCGGCCATGCCCGGCATGCTGCCGGTCATCAATGAGGAATGCGTCAAGCAGGCGGTGCGTACCGGACTTGGACTGAAAGCACAGATCAATAAGAAGTCAGTATTTGACCGCAAGAACTATTTCTATCCCGACCTGCCGCAAGGCTACCAGATTTCGCAGTTCACCCAGCCGATTGTCGGTGAGGGCAAGGTGCTGGTCTCGGTCGGGCCGGACAGGCAGGGTAATTTTGAAGATGTTGAGATCGGCATTGAGCGGCT
>JANOKW010000273.1:0-10735 GCA_031419475.1 Hyphomicrobium sp.
TGAAGGCCTCGTCGAATACCCGCTGCTTGCCATTCTTCTTGGTCATGTCGCTCCCCTGATCTGGTCAATCTATCAGAAAAGCCCTCCACTTTTACGGGGGAAGTCCACCTTGTCATGCGACTCCATCAGAGCCGACAAGCCCGCTTTAGACCGCTATCCTGTATATAAAGCTTCCCACACAGACATCCTGACCCCAATTCTGGCCAAAATGCACAATGCCCTTGCGAGGCATCACAAAACAAGTCGTCGAAGTTTTTGGAATGGTCATGATCAATAAACCCAAGGGCTTGTCGGATCACGCGGAGCAGCTGCGCCATAGCCGATATTGCGAGGGAAGGGCGTGACCGATTCGGAGCGCTACCTCGTCCGGCTGGGTGAAAAGTCGTTCCTAAATCTCTGGTCGTATCCCAATACCTTCCGCGATCAGAGGGATCACCCCGGCGCGCGCCAAGGGAAGGAGCTATGCGACCTATTGGTCGTATACGCTCCCCACATCATCCTCTTCAGCGAAAAGACCATCACTTGGCAGATCAACCAGCCAATGCCAGTTGCCTGGTCCCGGTGGTTCCGGAGCGCGGTGGCCGACTCCGTAAAACAGATACGGGGGGCGGAACGCTGGATTTCCCAGCACCCCGACCTAATCTTCCTGGACCCGGCATGCGAACGTAAACTGCCCATCGCGTTGCCGCCGCCAGCGGATCGGATCATCCATCGTGTTGTTGTGGCACAGGGAGCCGCCGAATCTTGCCGACGGTACTTTGGCAGTGGACGCGGAAGTTTGCACATCAAACCGCATATCAAAGGTAAAGCCCATTTTGATTCCAGGGACGGCCGTGAAGTTGAGCCGTTCTGCGTCGGCGACGTGGACCCTCAAGGGCCGTTTGTTCATGTGTTAGATGAGGCGTCGCTCGATATCGTCATGCGCGAATTGGATACGATTACGGACTTTACAGCCTACCTCCAAAAGAAAGAGGCGTTCATCCGGGCTGGGCGTCTCGTGAAGGTCGAGGGCGAGGAAAACCTCATTGCCTACTATGCCGTCCGGATTAACGAGCAGGGCGACCACGACTTTACGCATCCGCGCAGCATCGCTTGGCCGGAGGGCGAAGCAATCAACATTGACAGCGGAGGGTACGACGCCTTTGCGCGAGATCCACAATATATAGCGAAAAAAAAGGCGGAACGGGACTCGTATGTTTGGGACCGCCTGATCGAAGTGTTCACTAAACCTTTGCTTGATGGAACATCGCTCGTTCCGCTTGGGCAGACATTCAATTTGCAGAGAAGCGAACTAGGCGTCCGCCATATGGCGCTTGTATCGCGCTTCGGTCGCCGGTCGCATGGAAAGGCGATCCTGGGCGCATTTCAGAAAGGACGCAAGATCGACCGCTTCTTCAGGATGATGATTGACCGGAGCGACAAGCCTGGAAGTGACTCGGGATTCTTCATGCTGATCCTCAATTATCTCGATTGGATGGAGAAGTGGGGATACGACGACTTTCGCCGGAAGCGTGCATACCTTGCCGAGGTGTACGCACAGGCCATACTTGCGCAATTCCCCACACTAAAGCGCGTGGTCGGAATTGCGATGGAAGCCCCCGGCCGAGACAAGGGCGGCAGCGAGGAAATGCTCTATTGTGAACAGCAGGAATGGTCTCATGATGAACGCGCCGAACTTGCGCACGAGTGTGAACGGCTGAGCATCTTTACTCCGAACATGAAAGAAACGACGTTCTCCGTACCGGAGTTTCCTGAAGTAAATGTTTTGCACCTCCGCCTGCCCACAGGTGAAAGACTGTCGCCCAATCGAGCCCAGCGACGCCGAGCCAAAGCAAAGTCCCGCGCAAGTTGGAAAAAGTCGGGTCGGACATAAGACTGAGTTCTTGGCCGAACGGGTGCTGCCCTCTTACGACCCGGCGTGGGCATCTTTTGCGTGCATTGCGGAGTGTCCGCTTTTGAGTGTGGAGCGACGCGGCTGACCTAGTAGTCGAATCGCTGATGTTGTGGTGCCTGCGACGGCAGCTTTTTCCGCTTCCCAAAAATGCAAGGCCTCTCTCATCCGCATTGCTCTTCCGGCCGCCCCTCCCCCGGATCAAGTCCGGGGCCAACCCTCCCCCTGTCCGCGCGAGGGGGCGCGGCGGGGAGAGGGGGCGGTCCCAGCCGACCTCGATATGTCCAATGTCAAGAATCTTAACGTGATGTTGCTATTTCTGACGACTTTCCCCATAACCCCCTCATCTCACACGCG
Source organism: Hyphomicrobium sp. (assembly GCA_031419475.1). Classification (GTDB taxonomy): domain Bacteria; phylum Pseudomonadota; class Alphaproteobacteria; order Rhizobiales; family Hyphomicrobiaceae; genus Hyphomicrobium_B. Next base: position 2,249 of record JANOKW010000273.1, read on the forward strand.
AGTTTCGCGCCTAGCGGATTAAAAGCCCCGCTGGCCGCTCCGGTGGAGAACTGTTAAGCCACTCAAAAGGCTCACGGTTTTCTGCAAAAGGCTCGCGGAGGATTAACCGGAAAAGGAATAAATGCGATGGCGCTTCCCGCCTTCAATATGCGTCAGCTCTTGGAAGCTGGCGTTCACTTCGGCCACCAGGCACACCGTTGGAACCCCAAGATGGCACCGTTCATCTATGGGTCGCGCAACAAAATCCACATTCTCGATCTGACGCAGACGGTGCCGATGTTGCACCAAGCCTTGCTCAAGATCTCCGACACGGTTGCTGGCGGCGGCCGCGTGCTGTTCGTCGCAACCAAGCGTCAGGCGGCTGACGGCGTGGCGGACGCGGCCAAGCGCTGCGCGCAATATTACATGAACCACCGCTGGCTGGGCGGCACGCTGACGAACTGGAAGACGGTATCGGCGTCGATCCGCCGTCTGCGGCAGTTGGACGATATCTTGGCCGACCCGCAAGGGCGATCCAAGAAGGAAATTCTGACCATCACGCGCGAGCGCGAGAAGCTCAATCAGTCGCTCGGCGGTATCAAGGACATGGGCGGCACGCCCGATCTTCTCGTTGTCATCGATACCAACAAAGAAGCGATCGCCATTCAGGAAGCGCGCAAGCTCGGCATTCCGATCGTGGCCATCATCGATACCAACTGCGATCCCGACGGCATCGATTTCCCAATTCCCGGCAACGACGATGCCGGACGCGCCATCACGCTCTATTGCGATCTCATCGCTCGTGCAGCGCTTGATGGCTTGGAACGCTCGCAAGGCAATCAGGGCGTCGATATTGGCGCGATGGGCGAGCCGTCGGCTGAAAATCTGCCCAAGGTTCAGTTCAAGGGTATTGAGGCCGCACGCGGCGAAGCCGATGATTTGAAGCGCATCAAGGGCATCGATCCTAAGCTCGAACTGCGCTTGAACGACGCCGGCGTGTTCCACTTCTGGCAGCTCGCCGATCTCGACGCCGACCACGTTGCAGCACTCGACCGGATGATGCGCCTCAAAGGCCAGGTGGCCCGCGATGAGTGGCAGGGTCAGGCCAAAAAACTGGTCGATGCAGCTGTCGTTTAAGACAAGCGAATGGCGCGTAGCGAGTAGCGAATTGGGGCTTTAAACCTGAACGCTGCTCGCTATTCAAGCCGCGCCGCTACTTAACTAACGCCATTGCCTATTCGCAACTTCGCTATTCGCTATTCCCTTATGGCCGCAGTGCGGCAAGGAGATCATATGACGACGATTACTGCGAGCCTCGTGAAGGAGCTGCGCGACAAAACTGCTGCCGGCATGATGGATTGCAAGACAGCGCTGACGGAAACCAACGGCGACCTCGAAGCAGCCGTCGATTGGCTGCGCAAGAAGGGCTTGTCGAAAGCCGCAAAGAAGTCGGGGCGCATTGCAGCCGATGGCCTCATCGGCATCATCGCCAAGGGGCTGAACGGCGCTGTCGTCGAGGTCAACTCGGAGACGGACTTTGTCGCGCGCAACGGCCAGTTCCAGGACATGGTGCGCGATATCACGACGCTGGCACCAGCCGCCAAGGGCGACCTCGCCAAGCTATTGGCCGAGACCTATCCCGGCACGAAGAACACGATCGAGACGCACGTCAAAGAGATGATCGCGACCATCGGCGAAAACATGAGCGTGCGCCGCACCGCTGCCTTGTCCGTCACGGATGGCGTGGTTGCCGATTACGTGCACAGCCGGGTTGCCGATGGCCTCGGCAAGATCGGCGTGCTGGTCGCGCTCGAAAGCGCCGGCGACAAGCCAACGCTGTTTGAACTCGGGCGCATGGTGGCAATGCACATTGCTGCAGCGAGCCCGGTCGCGCTCGATCTCGAAAGCGTGCCCAAGGAAACGCTGGAACGCGAGAAGGCGATTTTGGCGGAGAAGAACTCCGGCAAGAAGCCGGAGATGATGGAAAAGATCATCGCGGGCGGGATGAAAGCTTACGCCAAGGAATTCTGTCTGCTTGAGCAGAGCTATATCCACGACACCACGAAGACGGTGGCGCAGGCGCTGAAGGAAGCCGAAGGCAAGGCCGGTTCGCCGATCAAGCTCACGGGCTTTGCGCGATATGCGCTCGGCGAAGGCATCGACAAGAAGGAAGAAGACTTCGGCGACGAAGTGCGCAAGCTGGCCGGCGGCGGGCACTGACACACATATTGGACTCTGAGCCGCCGCTAGGCGGAATCGGGCAATTGCGCTAGGTATCGGCCGGCTGGTGGATCGCAACCAGCCGGTTTTTTGCAAGCCCAAGGAGCGAGCTTACATGGCTGCGAACGGCGGTCCCCTCAAATACAAGCGTCTGTTGCTGAAGCTCTCGGGCGAAGCCCTGATGGGCAAAGGCGCCTATGGCATCGACATGAGCGTTGCCGACAGACTGGCGGCGGACATTGCCGAGGCGACAAGGGCTGGCGCGGAGATTGCGGTCGTCGTTGGCGGCGGTAATATCTTCCGCGGACTGTCCGGTGCCGCCATGGGCATGGACCGGGCGACAGCGGATTACATGGGAATGCTGGCGACCGTCATGAACGCGCTCGCTTTCCAAAATGCTCTCGAGCGACAAGGGGCGCCCGCGCGTGTGCTGTCGGCAATCCCTATGCCGACGGTGTGCGAGAGCTATGTCCGGCCAAAGGCCCTGTCGTATATGGCTAAAGGGCAAGTCTTGGTTTTTGCGGCCGGAACGGGCAATCCTTTCTTCACCACGGACACGGCGGCGACGCTGCGCGCCATTGAAATGAACTGCGACGCTGTAGCCAAAGCCACCCTAGTTGACGGCGTTTACTCTGCCGATCCGAAGAAAGACGCCTCCGCCCAACGCTATGACCGCCTCACCTATGCCGAGGTTTTAGCTAAGGATCTCAAAGTGATGGATGGCGCGGCGATCGCACTTGCCCGCGACAACGGTCTTCCGGTATTGGTGTTTTCCATTGAAGAGCCGGGCAATCTGCTAAAAGCCGTGCGCGGCGAAGCCCGTGCCACTGTCATTGCAGGCGGCGCATAAAGCTGACGTGTGCCGGTCTCAAGCGAACGGGCTAACTCGATTAAGCCTTCCGGTCGCTCGTGCATCAGCGCCGAAGCGCAAAAGGACCGGACTAGGGAGCGTACGCAGCAAGTGCGTGCGAAGGAGCAAAGATGTCATTGACCATGTTTGACTTGAAAGAAATCGACAAGCGCATGCACGCGTCGATCGATGCCCTGAAACGCGAGTTGTCGGGTCTGCGTACCGGACGCGCGAACGCCCACCTATTGGATCCGGTCAATGTGATGGTCTATGGCTCGCGCATGCCGCTGAACCAGGTCGCTACCGTTTCGGTTCCCGAATCGCGCATGATTTCAGTGCAGGTCTGGGATCGCACAAACGTGCAAGCCGTCGATAAAGCGATCCGCGAAGCCAACCTCGGCTTGAACCCAATCATGGACGGCCAGGTCTTGCGCTTGCCCATTCCGTCTTTGACGAACGATCGGCGTCAGGAACTCGTGAAGCTGGCGCACAAGTATACCGAGCATACCAAGGTCGCCGTGCGCAACACGCGGCGGGAAGCCATGGACCTCTTAAAGAAACTCGAAAAAGACGGAAAGATGAGCCAGGACGAGCATCGCGGTCATTCCGAAAAAGTACAAGAGCTTACCGATAAGACCATCAAGGACATCGATTCCGTGCTCGCCTCGAAAGAGACCGAAATCCAGAAGGTATGAGTTTACCGGTCTTTCTCTGCGCCGCGCTGGTGCGAGACGGCCCGGCGTTCCCGCCGCGTCAATGGAAGGTCAGCCAAACTTGACGACAGAGAGCGAGCTCAGCGACGACGGTCAGCGGCCGCAAAGCATGCGCGCGACGCCGCAGCACGTTGCCAGTATCATGGACGGCAATGGGCGCTGGGCCAAGGAGCGCGGTCTGCCGCGCGCCATTGGACACCGTCAAGGCGTGGAAGCTGTCCGGCGCACCGTTAGGGCCGCCATCGAACTCTCCGTTCCGTTTCTCACGATCTACAGTTTTTCATCGGAAAATTGGTCGCGTCCTTTGGACGAAATCGATGATCTCATGGGGCTTATGAAACGCTTTATCCGTCGCGATTTGGCCGAGCTGCATCAGGCTGGCGTCAAGATCCGCGTTATCGGTGAGCGCAGCCAGGTCGATCAAGAGTTGATGGCTCTGATTGATGAAGCCGTTGAGCTGACACGCGGGAATACGGCGCTCACTCTTGTCATTGCCTTCAATTATGGATCGCGGGGCGAAATAGCCAAGGCGGCGCGCCGTCTTGCGGAAGACGTTCAGGCGGGAAGAATGTTGCCGGAGGCGATCACGGCGCAAACTTTGGGCGATGCCCTCGACACCTTCGGGATTCCCGATCCCGATCTCTTGATCCGCACGTCCGGCGAGATGCGTCTATCGAATTTTCTTCTGTGGCAAACGGCCTATACAGAATTTCTGTTCCTTGACACCTATTGGCCGGACTTCGACCAAACCGTGCTAGAAAACGCCATTGAAGTCTTTCGTGCCCGGGAGCGCCGCTTCGGCGGGCTGTCGAAGCGCTCTACGGCTTGAGGCTGTGATGACCGACGAAAGCGCCGATCAAAGCACCGGCCAAAGCAAAGCGAACGATAGCGCGAAGCCAAACGGTGTTCTGCCGCCGGATTTGCAAAAGCGCATCCTTTCCGGGCTTGCCGTTGCCGCAATCGCACTGCTTGCAGTCTTCGCCGGCCCAGTGCCGTTTGCTGTTTTGACACTGCTGATTGCCGCGGTCATGAGCTGGGAGTGGGGCCGTGTGGTGCGCTCGGAAGGGTTCGACACCATTGGCTGGGTGCACGTGACTTGCGTTGCCGTTGCTGCGGTTTTGGCAGGGCTCGGAATGGCGGGGCTCGCCGTTGCAGCCGTCATGATCGGTGCCATTGCGGTGCTGGCGCTGTCGTTTGGCGGGACAACGACGCAGCTTTCCAGCCTCGGCGTTCTCTATACCGGCCTGCCGCTAATCTCGCTTATCTGGCTGCGCAGCGATGAGCCACTCGGGTTTCTCGCGGTCGTGTTCGTGTTGCTGGTGGTCGCCATTACCGACACTGCGGCGTTTGTTTCGGGCAAGTTGGCCGGCGGGCCCAAATTAGCGCCAACCATTTCGCCAGGAAAAACTTGGGCCGGATTGATTGGCGGCGTTGTCAGTGCGGGAATCGCGGCCGCGCTGTTTTCGCGCGTGACAGGCACCGGCTCAATCTACTGGCTCGCGGCTCTTGGCCTCATTCTCGGCCTCGTTGCGCAAGGAGGCGATCTGGCCGAGTCCGCTCTCAAGCGCCGCTTCGGATTAAAGGACGCCAGTGACCTGATACCCGGACACGGCGGCTTCATGGACCGCATGGATGGTGTTGTGACGGCGGCGCTTGCCGCAGGTTTGTTGGCGCTTGCGATTGATCCCTATGCACCGGCGCGGGCACTCCTTTATGGGTCTTGAGGATCGCATCCCTTTGGCAGCAGCGCGCCCCGCCGGTTACGCGGACGGACATGCCGATCCGCACGCGCCCCCGCGCCGCATCAGCATTTTGGGTGCGACGGGCTCGATTGGCAGCAGCACGCTCGATCTGGTTGCGCATCATGCCAGCGATTTTGAGATTGTAGCCTTGACGGCTCAGTCGAAGCCATTGGAACTCGCGGCCTGCGCGCGCCGGCATGGTGCGCGTATGGCAGTGATTGGTGATCCGGCACTTTACGGCACCTTGAAAGATGCGCTTTCGGGTAGCGGCATTAAAGCAGCGGCTGGTGAAGCAGCGCTCGCTGAGGCAGCGGCGGAGCCGTGCGATTGCGTGATGGCGGCGATTGTCGGCGCGGCCGGTCTGAAGCCAACCTTTGCCGCCGCCGCTCAAGGGCGGCGCATTGCGCTTGCAAACAAGGAATGCTTGGTTTCGGCCGGTGATGTGTTCCTGCGCGAAGTTAAGCGGCACGGCGCAGAACTCGTGCCCGTCGATAGCGAACATTCGGCTGTGTTTCAAATTCTTGCAGGCTCCGATTGCTCGGATGTTGAGAGAATAACTCTGACGGCGTCGGGCGGGCCGTTTAGGACTTGGGATCAAGCGGCGCTGGATGCGGCGGCGCCAGAGCAAGCTTTGCGTCATCCCAACTGGTCGATGGGTGCCAAGATCACCATCGATTCCGCGACGCTCATGAACAAAGGCTTGGAGTTGATTGAGGCGTTTCATCTCTTTCCAATTGCCGCCAATGCACTCGATGTCGTTGTCCACCCGCAGTCGGTGGTGCATTGCCTCATCACCTATCGCGACGGGTCGGTGCTGGCCCAAATGGCGCCGCCCGATATGCGAACCCCAATAGCCGTGGCGCTCGCTTGGCCCGGACGGATGAGCGCGCCAACGGAGCGGCTCGACCTCGCTCGTCTTGGCTCGCTGACCTTTGAGAAACCCGATGAGGAGCGCTTTCCCGCGCTCAGGATTGCCCGTGCGGCGTTGCAGCGCGGTGGCACGGCCCCGGCTGTTCTGAACGCGTCAAATGAAGTTGCCGTGGCAGCTTTTCTTGGCCGCCGGCTTAGGTTTACCGACATTGTGCGGCTGGTCGAGACGACGCTTGAGGCCGCAGAGCGCGCTGGCGAAATCCGCACGGCGGCGTCTTTGGACGATGTTCTTGCCGCCGATGGTCTCGCAAGACGGCTGGCAGAGGACCATATCAAACGCTATCAGTAGATTCGACATGGTGCGCCGGTTCGGTTGCGGCGGCCTCATCAGCTTGATTGGGAACGGCAAGATGGAATGGCTATCGACGGCGCTGGGATGGATTTGGGGCAACGTGCTCGTTTTCATCGCGGTTTTGACCATTGTCGTTTTTATTCATGAGCTTGGCCATTTTCTGGTCGCGCGCTGGTGCGGCGTGACCGTCAAAGTGTTCTCTATCGGGTTCGGTCCTGAAATATTCGGATTTAATGACAAACATGGCACCCGATGGCGCTTTGCCTGGATCCCGCTTGGCGGCTACGTCAAGTTCATGGACGACGAGAATGCGGCGTCCAAGCCTTCGGCAGATACCCTTCGGAATATGACGCCTGAAGAGCGCAAAGGGTCTTTTCATGCCAAGCCGGTCTGGCAGCGTGCGGCCGTCGTTGCGGCCGGTCCCATAGCCAATTTCATTCTGGCAATTGCCATATTCGCAGGTCTCAATCTCGCAATTGGCGTGAGGGACCGGCAACCTGTAATTGACGCGCTTGCGGCGGCGTCCCCGGCTGAGCGGGCGGGATTGATGCAAGGCGACATCATCAAATCGATTGACGGCCGGAGCATCAAGACTTTTGAAGACGCTGAACGCCAGGTTGGAGAGAATTCAGCGGCCGCAGCGATGTCAATCGCTGTCGAGCGTGACGGTAAGCTCCTGACATTTGAAGTTACGCCGTCCAGCAAATCGCTTTCCGACGAACTTGGCGGCGTTTTCCGTATTGGCGACATCGGCATTGAATCGCGCAACGCCCCGGTCGTTGGCGGCGTGTCGGACGGCGCACCCGCAGCCAAGGCCGGTTTCAAGCCCGGCGATGTCATCCGTTCCATCAATGGACAGGATATCAAATGGTTTGAGGATCTTGTCGCCATTGTCTCAGGCAGCAAGGGACAGCCGCTCTCGATTGTTGTGCAGCGCGATGGCAACCTCGAATTGCCGATGATAGTGAGCCCGATGGAGATCGAGGAAAAGGACAGGGCGGGCGTCGCCGGCCGCCGGTGGATTATCGGCGTGTCGCGTACGCCCCCCGATCCACGGACTGTGGGACTGATCGAGTCTCTTCGTCTTGGGACAAAGGATACGTGGACAGTGATCCGCTCGACGTTCACCGGGTTAAGCCAGATTGGCAGCAACCACGATCAGATTGGCGGACCCATCATGATGGCCCAAGTAACCGCCAAAGTTGCAGAGCAGGGTCTTGAATGGCTGGCGCGGCTCGTTGCGCTGTTTTCGGCGAACATTGGGTTTCTCAATTTGCTTCCTATCCCCGTTTTGGATGGTGGCCATCTTTTGTTCTATGGGGTCGAGGCGGTAAGGCGGCGGCCGCTGAGCGAGCGTGTTCAATCGTTCGGATTTCAAATCGGTTTGGCGCTCATCCTAATGTTGATGTTTTTGGCGACTTTCAATGACTTGGCAAAGCTTTGGTCGCGGCTCGCGGGCGCCAGTTAGAAAGGCGTTCAGTGACGTATTCTTGCCACTTCCCGAGGTCTTGATGAATCGTTAAAAGCATTGTTCTGATACGCGTTATGCGACCCCTGATTCGGGACATTGGGGGCCGGGGACATGGCGCCGTGCCGGGACACTACGTAGCTAGAACGCAACGTGGCTTATGGACGTTAGACTATTGTTTTGGGTGCCATTCCGCCGCCGACGGATGTCACTTTCATGGGGGTCGGCGGCAGACGAGGGCAAGACCGCGGATGCAGAAGTTTACAGTTTTTGGAACGGGCATGTTGCGCCTC
>JANOKW010000274.1:0-4107 GCA_031419475.1 Hyphomicrobium sp.
CGGCAACAGTGGATCGATGATCGACCATTCGGAATCTGTGAGCTCGTAACGGCGCAGCTGTCCCATCTCAACCTCCTCAGTTGAGACTGTGAATCACTGTTCGCGCCGTTTGGGAATCCAGTTTATGAGTTTATGACCTAACGTGACGTGCCCGGGTCCATTTGGGCAGGCGTGTTTGCGCCACCTCTTTATAAAGCGCATACATTCACCCATATTCGAGGGATCGGTAGCATGGCATTAACAGGGTTGGCGTAGCCTCATTAAACTTGTTCAAAGACCTTTTGCCGGGGACTGCCGCCGTTAGGGCATGTTGCAGGCGGCCAAATTGCAGGGGCCAAAGCGAAGGTCGGGAGCGGACACATGGCGGAATTAAAAATTGGCCTGGCACTTGGGGGCGGCGCTGCCCGCGGATGGGCCCACATCGGCGTCCTGAAAGCTTTAAATGCGGCCGGGATCAAACCCGACATCATTGCCGGAACATCTATCGGCGCCGTTGTTGGCGGATGCCATGCGGCAGGGCACCTCGACAGCCTCGAAGGCTTCGCGCGCGAACTGACCCCGCGGCGCATCTTTGGCTATCTTGATTTCAATTTGGCGGGCACAGGCTTGATCGGCGGCCAGCGGCTGTGCGACCGCCTCGATAAGCATCTCGGCGACAAGCGCATCGAAGAGCTGGACACACGCTTTACGGCTGTCGCCACCGAAGTCGGCACCGGACACGAACACTGGCTCTCTAGCGGAAAACTCGTAGAAGCCGTGCGCGCATCCTACGCGCTGCCTGGCATCTTCAAGCCTGTGCGCATCAATGGCCGCTGGCTGTTCGATGGCGCCCTCGTCAATCCCATTCCAGTCTCGGTGTGCCGCGCGCTTGGCGCACGCTACGTCATCGCCGTGAATTTGAACTTTGACATTTTAGGCCGCGGCACCGTGCTGCCGTCGATCGACATGAACTACGGTAGCGACGAGCTGGACGAAGCGGCCTATGAAGAACCGGTTGAACCGGCAGCGCGCGGCGTTCGAGCCTTGTTGCGGCGTCAGCTTCTCGGACGCGGCGATGGCGCTCCCGGAATCTCAACCGTGATGGTCGATGCATTCAACATCGTGCAAGACAGGATCGCACGGTCACGTCTTGCCGGCGATCCGCCCGACAGCATGATTTCGTTGCGGCTGAATGATTTCGGCCTTTTCGATTTCCATCGCGCCGAGGAATTAATCCAACGCGGCGAGCAGGCGGCGAGCCGCCACATCGACGACATCCTGCGCGAAATCGAAGCGCGAGGAATGAAACGCGTCGCGGGTAAAACGCCCAACCCCGTCAAGCTGGCAGCCGCTTCGAGAGCGTAGCCACGGCGCGCGGCCATGTTGTCATTCAACGGGTGTTGTCATTCAACGTGTGTTGTCATTCAACCGGTGTTGTCATTCATCCGGTTTATTCGCTCAACCGGTGGCGAGATAACCGCGCATAGCCGAGACTTCGAGTTCGACTTCCGCGATATGGTGCTTGACGATATCGCCGATCGACACAATGCCGATCAACGCGCCATCTTCGATCACCGGCAAGTGACGGAACCGTCCGCGTGTCATTTGCTCCATCGTCTCATCGACCGGCGTCGATAGGCTGCACGTAATGACGTCGTGCGTCATCACGTCGTCAACCTTCATCTGCAGGGCTTCAGCGCCATGAAGCGCGATGACGCGGATAAGATCGCGTTCGGAGATAATCCCATCGACGACTCCATTGTCTCCGACGATGACGATGGCGCCAATCTTACGATGCGCCAAGCGGATGGCGATCTCTTGCACAGTGTCGTCAGGACGCGCTGTCGTAACGCTGCGGCCTTTGACCTTGAGTATGTTGCTAATAATCAAAGAATGAGCCTCCATTCTAGGCCCGTGTGCCGGGTGGGCGCGCGGACGCCAGTTGTGCAACTTACCAAATCGTGAGCCAATTCCAGCGATGAGGCAAGGGGCTTATTCAAATTTTGCCGGCAGTGGTGAAGCTTGCTGCGATGCAATATCGAAAAAACCGAAACAGAGAAGGCCAAAGAAATAGCCGCCGAGATGTGCTTCCCAGGCGATCGAGGCGCCGGTGCCAAGGGCACCAAATCCAATCATAGCGAGCAAATTGAGGGCGACGAATGCCGCCGTCGCAATTTGAATGCGCCGGTCGGTGAGCGATGTCTTGAGGCTCATCGCTGGAATTTCTGCGGGGCGCTCGCTCAATTTTCGTCCCTCGCCGCGATCGATGGCGCTGAAGAGGAAGCGCATCACGCCACCCATCAATCCTGCAACGGCGCCAGACGCACCAACGACCGGCGCAATCAATCCTGGGCGGATCACGAGGAACAACAACGCGCCGGCTATTCCGCTCGCAATGGTGAAGGCGAAAAAGCGCATCACGCCAACGCGGCGGCAGATCACGCTTCCGAAGGCCAGGAACCATGCACTGTTAATGATAAGGTGCACCATGTCGGCATGCACGAACACATGCGTGACCCAGGACGTGACACTCGCAATGTCGCCGCCGGGGAGTTCGCCCGCCAGCCCTGCATAGCGCGCCGGAATGAATGCAAGCGCAATCAACCACCACATAGCGGACTGATCATCGAGGAGCTGGCGGCCGGCATGAACGGCGACCATCGCCAAAAGCATGGCGAGCACGGCACCAGGAACATTGAATATCGGCTGACGTTCTGGCTCTCGTTCTAGCACTCGTTCTGGCACTCGTTCTTGCACCGGCCGGAACCTTCTCGACGGAGCGAACCGTGAGCGGCGGTCCCATGGGTTGTGTTGCTGCGTTGTGTTCCAGGCCTTGTTAACGATCAAGGCGGCGCGCTGCAACCGTTAACGCTGACATGAGCGCTCTGGCATGAACGATGCTCAGGCAAAGCTGTAAAGCGCGTTTGGCCTTTTGGCTGTGTCGCGCGTTGGCACACATTAGACCCAGGTTTTGCGGCGGATCAGGCGAAAGACAAAAAAATGAAAGAACCAGTGAGCCAAGCGCTCTACGCCTATTGGAACAGCGTGCGCGGCGACCGCATGGCACCAAAACGCTTCGAGATCGAACCCTCGCGCATCGCCGCTATCTTGCCCGATACCTTTATTTTAGAAGCGGTCGATTCCGGAACGGCACGTTTTCGCTTAGCCGGCACACGCATCTGCGAGGCCTTTGCGGCTGAATTCCGCGGTGTCAATTTCTTCGAATTATTCCCAGTGGCCGACCGCGCCGAGCTCAAGGCGCAGGTCGCGACCATTGCGACCAAGGGCGCCGTCGGCGTCTTCACTATTGAGGGCGGTACGGTTGACGGCAAGACGGCAACTTTCGAAGTTATATTGACGCCTCTCATTCACACACGCGATCAAGCCGACCGTTTTCTCGGCGCTATCACGCCCGTGGATAGGCCCGATTGGCTTGGGCACGAAGCACTGATCACAAAGCGCCTGAAGCACACAGAACTCATTTGGCCCGAAGGACGGCCGCACGCGATTGTCGAAGCCATGAATCGCCAGTCGCCATTTCTGCCCCACATCCGCAACGCACGCATTGTCCGGGTTGATCGGCGTCAATTCCGCGTCTATGAAGGCGGCTTGCAAAAATCAGACAACGAACGTTGAGGCCGGGGTTCCGGCACACGCGGCCAGATACTTACGAAATGGAGCGCTTATTAGCCCTTCATTAAGCCGCCACCCGGCATAGTTCAGAGATGAAGGGGTCTGTAGAGGCTGGCCGATCCGGCTTGTCACAGACTCTCAACTCAACGAGTCTGGGCCGCCTATGTCATTGCATTCCCAAGTCGTAAAGCCCCAAGTCTTGAAGCGTCAACCCGCAGCCAACGGGCCACGCATCGTGCCGGATTTGCGCCGGTATCGCCGCGTGCCCCTGTCACTGCCGGGGCGCTTCATGCGCGAGTCCCGCGAAGAATTCACCTGTCAGCTGCAAGATATTTCGGTAGGCGGCGCCGGCATCGAATCCGCGATCCCAGTTCAGATCAACGAACGCATCGTCGCTTATTTCGACGTTCTTGGCGGTCTCGAAGGATCTGTAACACGCATCTATAGCGATGGATTCGCCATCCAATTCAAGGTTTCGGCCCACAAGCGGGAAAA
>JANOKW010000275.1:0-6810 GCA_031419475.1 Hyphomicrobium sp.
AGGTCGCCGAAATTAGCCTCCGAGAGGCCCTTCTGGAATTGAACCCGATTGCGTGCCATGCCACATCTCCTTGCGAAGACGTCAGAAATCGAAGATTCGCGTGGCCAGAAAATGGCTGACTATGGTGCGTAATCAGGTAAAAATTAGCGTCATCATTAAATGCCTCTTTCATTTGCTACGCAACATCGTCTTCAAGCAGGTTAAGTCGCCTAGAAGCAGCATTGCCGTCGACTGATTGAATTGTGACGGCGCTGAGGCGATTGGAGATTGGCCATAAAAGTCAGTGATATGCTCCGTATGATCTGAGGCGATGCGGCGCACCGTGTCTGGGACCATCGACGGTCTCAGCCGCTAATTTGGTGCGCGCGACGGAAAGTGGAAGGCGAACCGTTTTATCATTCAACAGTGGCCGGTTGCCCAACATTCGCCGATTGCCCCGTCGCTGCCTAATGAGGAGAATTCAATGCGAAAATTATCACGTGGCGCACTGGCTGCCATTGCGGTTGCAGTGCTCGTGCCTGCCGGGTTTGCCGTTGCCAAGTCGGTCGACCACGGCCGCTGGCATCAGATGAGTCCCGAGACGCGCGCCCGGCTTGACGAAGGCAAATTGGCGATGGCCAAAACCGCTTTGAAGCTGAATGGCGAGCAGGAGAAACTCTGGTCTGCTGTTGAGACCGAAGTGCGTGCGGCTACCAAAGCGCGGACCGAGAAGTTTGCCGAATGGGAAAAGATGCGCGCCGAGCGGGACAAGAACCGCGCTGACGGCAAAAAGCCGGATATGCTTGAGCGTCTGGAAAAAATGACCCAGCATGCAAGCGAGCGTGCCGAGCGCATGAAAGCCTTCACCATTGCGTTCAAGCCATTCTATGCAACGCTCTCGGACGAGCAGAAAGACGTTTTGAAGCCGCTGATGCGCCAGTTTATGCCGGGCGTGGGATGCGGCCATCATGGTGGCCGTCATGGCGGCGGACGCTGGGCACATGGCGGTGGACGCGAAGGCGGCTGGGGTGGCCACCACAAGAGCGGCGATCATGGTGATCGCGGCGCGCGCGGACATCGCGGCCAGGACGATGCTGGCGGCAGAAGCAATGGCGGCCAGACTGCCCCCCAAACGGCTCCGCAGAATGCCCCTGAGACCGAAGGTGACGGCGAAATGCCCGTGCCAAGCGACAAACTTTAAGGTTCGCCGCTACACCAGCGAAATTAGCATCATACGGCAATGGAAAGGGCCGGGGATCAGATCCCCGGCCCTTTTTTGCCGTTAAGTATAGTCGCAGTTTTAAGCGGCGGGTTTTGGGTTGGGCCGGTCACCGCGCGGGGCGCCGTCGCGGTTGCCTTCACGCTGTTTCAGGAATTTTGGCGGGCGCTGGCCATTCCAATCTTGCTGACCACTTCCTTTGCGTTCGCCACCGCGATCGCCTGATGGTTTACCAGCGCGATGGGGACGATCGGCGGCGTGCGGTTTGCCGCTATGTGAGCGTTCGGAGTGCGATCGATCAGTGTTTGGACGCTCGGAGTGTGAACGATCAGAACGCGGTCCGTCCGGACGGCGATGCTCGGAGTTCCCCGTGCTCGCGCCTGCTGAACGCTGCGGGCGATCAAAGCGCTTACCTTCGTTACGGGGGCCTTCTGAGCGAGGGCCATCCGGGCGCGGGCCATCCAGGCGGGGGCCTGCATGGGATCTTTCTGGGCGTGGCGTAAATGGGCGTTGATCGTCGTCGCGGCGCTTGAAGTTGCTTCGGGGACGGTCGTTGCTCGAACGGTCTGGGCCCGGACGCTCTGAACTCGAGCGTTCTGGGCGTGGGGCCTCGTTGCGCACGTTGTATGGCGCGCGTTCGCCGGCGCGGCGTTCTGGACGGTCGCCATTCCTGTCGCCACTCGAGCGGGGGCCGCGCGATTGGAATTTTCGGTCGCCATCCGCCCGGCCTTCACGCGGACCTTCTGGGCGGCGATCTTCATAACGCTTGGAGTCTGGTCGCTTCGCGTCTGGGCGCGTCGGGGCCGGCGCTTTGAACTCAGCACGTTTAAAATCCGGGCGTGGCGCGCGGTCTGGCGAGCGTACGGTGTTGATCGGATCGAAGCTGCTCACCGCTTCACTGCGTGGTTCGAACGAGCGGGCAGGCGAGCGATCAGCGTCCCGGCCCGGTCCACGATCTCCGCGTTCTCCACGATCTCCACGATCTGGGCGTGCTTCCTTGCGGAAGCTGTCGCGGGTTTCGCCTTCTGGTTTGCGCAACCCACCCTTGCGATGGCCTTCGCCAGCGGGGCTGCGTGCATCAGGACCACGGCGGTGCGCGCCTTCGCGGCGCGGTTTGTCGTGGGCGTGATGCGGACGCTTTTCAGGAACTGGCAAGACTTCGCCGCCAACGTCGCCGATGACCTCAATGGTCTGCTTCATCAGGCGTTCGATGGCTTTGATTTCGGGGCGTTCGGACGGATCGCAGAGCGAGATTGCAATGCCCGAAAGGCCCTTGCGCGCGGTGCGGCCGATGCGGTGGATGTAGGTCTCGGAATCCATAGGCAATTCGAAGTTAATGACGTGCGAAACATCCGAAACGTCGATGCCGCGCGCCGCAATGTCGGTTGCGACAAGAACGCGAACATGGCCTTGCGTGAAGTCTGCAAGGGCCCGCTGGCGAGCATTTTGTGCCTTGTTGCCGTGGATGGCAATGGCGCCGATGCCGGCCATGGCGAGACGCTCGGTCACGCGGTCCGCGCCGCGCTTGGTGCGCGTGAAGACGATGTCGCGTGCATGCGGGGTCAGCCAAAATGGTGTGCAACCGGCTCTGCTTTTCCGGCGTTCGCACAATCATGACTTTCTGATCGATGCGATCGACAACCATCGTTTTGGGCTGAAGATCGATGAACACCGGTTCTGTCAGAAGCTCCTTGGCGAGGCCCCTGATCTCAGCCGGCATCGTGGCGGAAAACATGGCCGTGCGGCGCTTGTGCGGGATCATGCTCGCGATCTTCTTGATGTCGCGGATGAAGCCCATGTCGAACATGCGGTCGGCTTCGTCGAGAACGAGCGTTTGCACGCCCGAAAGATCGCAGCTGCGCATGTTGACGTGATCGAGCAGGCGGCCGGGCGTGGCAACGAGGATGTGCACGCCGCGCTTTAAAGCATTGATCTGCGGGCCTTTGCTAACGCCACCAAGCACAACGGCGCGGCGGATGTTCATGTTGCGCGCGAGGCTTGCGACTTCGGCCTCGATCTGGAGCGCGAGTTCGCGCGTTGGCGCAAGAATGAGCGCGCCAACTTGTTTCCAGGCGAGCTCGGCGGGGTTGGCCGCATAGCGCTGGAGGATGGGTAACAGGAACGCGGCGGTTTTGCCTGACCCTGTTTCAGCCAACGCCATGATATCGCGGCCTTCAAGCTGCGGTGGCAGGCCCTGCACCTGGATTGGTGTCGGCGTATTGTATTCGCGCTGCGTGAGGGCACGCGAAATAGGCTCGGCAAAGCCGAAAGCCTCGAAAGTATGGTCGGTCAAAGGAAAAGTTGTCCCAAGGGCTTCAGTGGCCGGGCGCTCTATGGCGGAACCGGGCTCTGTCCCATGGCCCACACCGGCGCTGTCGGGGAGTGGCCGTTTTTGTTCGGATTGATCAGGATGCAGGGTCGAGCGCGTTTGTTGCAACGCTTTGTAGTGGCACGAGTGACCCGAGCGCCATCGAAGAGCAATGTCCCGCTTATACGCAGGGTTCGCCCTTTAAGTCAAGGAATTGGCGCGCCGAAGCGAGTTTGCCGCGGCGGATTTGAGTGCGCCCTATTTCGGACAGGGATAAGTCTGGGTCAATGCTTCGGTCATCGTAACCTTTGTCGGATCCTTCTCGCGACCCGGATTCTTCTTGATCCATTCCATATAATTCCGGGCCAGATCATCCATGTTGTAGCCTTTGGGCACGCAAAATCCGTCCTCGGGTTTCGACATCTTGACGTGCGAATTGATGAACCCGGCGCAAGACGACTTGAGCTGGATATATTCCGCATTGACCTCGCCATTCTTCGGTAAGGCGAGGAATTTTTCGCAAAGTTCGATCAGTGGCACAGACTCGTCGGCCAGGGCGGAAGCGGAATTTAGGCTTGCCGCTATGAGGGTGGCGGCGATCAGGGACTTCATCTGTTGGCGATCCATATTTTGTTTTGCGGCCAGGCCGAGTACCTACCACGGCGCCGCGTTATGACAAACACAGCGAAAGTTGGTGGCCCGCAGCCGTTGCGGATAGAGTATCGTTTGGGGCCGCGTTTAAGACATTCTTCGAGCTTTCCAGGCTTCGAGCTTTTCAGGGAGCCGGCGTCGTGTGTGCCAATCGATTGATCGATGAGATTGCCGGCAAAGTCATGGCCGCGCTCGATGGACGCAAACAGATTGCGCCCATATCAGACCGGGAGGCGGGATTTGACCTAGAAGTTGCTTACGCCGTGACGGCGCGGGTCCTGGACTTGCGCCGGGCACGCGGCGAACGCCCGGTTGGGCGCAAACTTGGATTTACCAACCGCAACATCTGGGACGAATACAACGTCTACGCGCCGATCTGGAGTTATATGTACGACACGACGGTGCGCCACGTTGATCCGGCCGACGCCGAGTTTGAACTCGCGAGCGTGGTCGAACCGCGCATTGAGCCGGAGATCACATTATCTCTCAAGCGCGCGCCCGAGCCCGGCATGGATGAAGCGTCACTCGTGGATTGCCTAGACTGGGTGGCGCATGGTTTTGAGGTGGTGCAATCACTGTTTCCCGGCTGGATTTTTAATGCGCCCGATACGGTTGCCGCATTCGGTCTGCACGGCGCCTTGATGCTCGGGCCCAAGCACGCGATTGTGCCCGCTAACGCAAGAGAGTGGCTGGCGCGGCTGACCTCGTTCGAGGTGCAGCTGTCGCGCAATGGCGCTGTGGTCGATACTGGACATGCGCGCAATGTTTTGGGAGGGCCTCTCTCGGCGTTGCGCAATGTCGTCGAGGTGCTGGCGACGGACAAGCTCAACCAGCCGCTCGCCGCAGGTGAGTTCATAACGACAGGGACGGTGACGCGGGCGTTTCCCATTGCGCGCGGAGAAACCTGGTCAAGCGCGTTCACAGGCGCGCCGTTCGAGGGGCTGACAGTGCGGATCGTTTGACCACGTAGTATTCGGATAAACGAAAAAAGCCGCTGTCCTGAGGCAGCGGCTTCAATTTGTTCAGGCGGGCAAGCAGCCCAATTCCGACGACCTTAAGCGGCCTGGATATTGCCGACGGCGATCTTGCCGCTGCGGCTGTCCTGCTGCGTGTCGAACATGACCTTCTGGCCTTCGACGAGGCTACGCATGCCCGCGCGCTCAAGAGCGGTTGCATGGACGAACACGTCCTTGCTGCCGTCTGCCGGCGCGATGAAGCCGTAGCCTTTTTGATCGTTGTAGAATTTAACTGTACCTGGAGTCATAGTAGTTGCCCTTTCGAGGCTAGGTTGCACATGAGCTGTTAGCTGCGTTTCCGCAGCCGACGAACCCGGTTTTCGAGGTTGGGAGGAGGCTCTGTGCGTGCGCCCAGCGATGCAGAGGCGTAGCGGCCCTGTTGTCCGGCCAATTCGATGCGCATACATGACCCTGATTGACGCGAGATGCAAGGGGATTATCGGCTTCGATCTGCACAATCGACTGTAATTGTATTGCGTCGCTAGACATGCGGCGCCCGTTACGATCTTCAGCAAGCATTGGGTGTTTGCAATAGCGTCACACAGTTGTCGTCAAAGCGGAAATAGCGTCGCGCATTTTTTCAGTGACGCCCGGTTCGGTCATGGCGTGACCAGCGTCTGGAACAATCTCAAGATGCGACTTAGGCCAGGCCCGATGCAAGGCGTAAGCATTTCCCGGCGGGCAAAGCAGATCGTAACGGCCTTGCACGATCGTTCCGGGAATGTCGCGAAGACGGGGGGCTTGGTTGAGCAACTCGCCGGGTTTGAAAAAAAAATCGTGCGCGATGTAGTGCGCCTCAAGGATGGGCGTCGGCGGCAAGCGGGCATCGCTTGCGAATTCCGTTGGCAGCCGCGTCGCGCTGGGCCTGAGTTCGGACAGAATGCGCTCGTAGGCGTTCCAGCGATGGGCGGCCGGCGTATGGATCGCGGGGTCTGGATCTGTCAGGCGGCGCACGTAAGCTTGAAGCGGATCGGTGCGTTCGTTATCGGGGAGCCAGTCGCGAAAGTCCTCGAAGAGTTCAGGCCGGAAAATCTTCGGGCCCCTAACGAACGCCCATTCGACTTCGCGGCGCGTGCCGAGAAATACAGCGCGCAACACGAGGCCCGTGACGCGCTCAGGGTGGGCTTGGGCATAGGCGAGCGCCAAGGTCGAGCCCCACGAACCGCCGACGACCATCCATTTCTCGATTTTGTAGTGCTGGCGGATGGCTTCGATATCGGCGACGAGGTGCTGTGTCGTATTCGCTGTTCGCGAGAGATGCGGATGACTGCGCCCGGCGCCTCGCTGATCGAAGAGAAATGCATGGTGGCGTGCGGGATCGAAAATTGCGCGGTGGCTGTGTTGGGCGCCGCTTCCGGGTCCGCCGTGCAGAAAGATGGCCGGGACGCCGCCTTTGCAGCCGATTTCTTCGACGTAAATCCAATGCCCGTCTCCAACGCACAGCATCCGCGCGTCGAAGGGGCGGAGGGGTGAGGGCGGGGATTCAGGTGGCGTGGCGGTCATTGGTCCCGGGGATGGCGTCGGTTCATTTCAATTTGCGTCACCTTGGCCTGATGGGATGCAATTAGGCAAGCCGGAACGTCGCCGCGTGGATTTCCACCGGCGGTTTAAAACTCAAAAAGACGGAAGCGGAGCGA
>JANOKW010000276.1:0-4573 GCA_031419475.1 Hyphomicrobium sp.
CCAGATCCGCGCCCACCACGTTGCTCACATCGCAGGCCCGGCGCAAGATTGTAAGTGCTTGCAGATAGCTCATGCCACCCGGCACGGGCGTTCCCGTTGCCGGCATGATGGCAGCATCCAGCCCATCAATATCAAACGTGATATAAACCGGGCGCCCCTTCAATGGGGCAACGATTTTCTCGATATCCCACCGCGCTTGATCGATGCCGAGATGCATATGAATGCGATGGCGATTGGCATCATAAAAATCGGCTTCTTCTTGGCTAAGTCCGCGAATACCAACTTGCACAAGCGTGATGTTGGCATCATCTAGAACCCGGCGCATGGCAGAAGCATGCGAAAAGGATTCACCTTGATAGCCGTCTCGTAGATCCGCATGCGCATCAAGTTGCAGGACCACGAGATCCTTATACTTCTGTGCCAGTGGCCGTATCGCCGCGCACGTTACGGAATGCTCGCCGCCTAACACGAACGGAAACCTTCCCTCCTCAACGACAGTGGCGACGATTGCCTCGAGCTGCTTCAGCGCCGCAACTATTCCGCTCTTGATCTTGGGTGGCCTTAGACACGCGATGCCATAGTCCTTGTAGGGTTCGCGCCAGAATTCCTCATCGAACAATTCGAGCTGCTGGCTAGCTGCAAGAATGGCCTTTGGGCCTGCGGCCGTACCGCTACCGTAGCTGACGCTCGCCTCAAGACCGAACGGAATAATGACAGCGCGCGCCTTCTCGGGCGAGCGCGCGTCCTCGCGAAGTGAATCGAGAAACGACTTCTTCGCCGGCAGATAAACGAATTTCACAGCACGCCCCTCGACACTTCTGGCCAAACGCGTCACGCGTTCTTCGCGATTCTTTCGTTTTCCATCTTGTAGATCGAATACATGGGCTCATCTTCCAAAATCACGTCGTGGTACGTTCCATAGCCGTTAAAGCGAGACGATAGCGCCCGTCCATACGCTCCAATGTTGCCAATTTCGATGTAGTCGCCTTCGCGCACGGACGCGGGTAACAAGAACGGTCCCTTCATGTGATCGATTGAATCGCACGTCGGTCCCCAGAATTCGAATGGCAGGAGCGGCTCGTTGGGATCAAGCCCCTCGCGAATGAGGCGTACAGGGAAGACGAAGCCGAGCTGTGCGCTGTCGTAGAGCGCACCATAGCCGCCATCATTGATATAAAGCTCGTCGCCTTTGCGCAGATCGACCTTGACGATCAGGCTTTCGGCTTCCGCAACGAGCGCGCGGCCGGGTTCGCAAATCAAACGGCAATGCTCGGTCACCGGCATTTTTGCTTTTGCGGTTTTGATGACTTCGATGAAATCGGACAGGCGCGCTGGAACGCTATCGGTATATTGCGATGGGAACCCGCCGCCGACGTCAATGGCATCAACCACAACCCCAGCTTTGACGATGAGTTTTTTGACTTCCTCAAATGCCATGGCGTAAGCGTCCGGTGTCGTTGTCTGCGATCCGACATGGAATGTAATGCCTAGTTCGTCCGCAACTTGGCGCGTCTTGACGAGAAGCTTTGCCGCCTTCGGACCTGTGATACCGAATTTGCGCTCAAGCGGAACGCGGCTATTCTTGGCCGGCACAGCGATGCGCACAAACAGCTCAAGGTCTTTGGCGCCGCCCGTCTCCTCTACAATCTTCTGCAATTCGTCTTCGCTATCGAGCGCAAAGCACTTGATGTCATAGTCGAAGTACGCCTTGCGGATGGCATGGCGAGGCTTGACTGGGTGCATGAAGTGGAGCCGGACGCCGGGTATAGTCGCCGCGTCTTCCAGCTCGGCCACCGAGGCAACGTCAAATTGCGTAATGCCAGCGCCATAGAGTGCGCCCACCAAGAAAACAGAGCTGTTCGCTTTGTATGCGTACGCGACTTCGCCGGGGAAATTTTTTGTGAACCAGCGAGCCGCCCGGCCTGCCGCATGCGGCCGGGCAGCAAACACCGGCAGATCAGGCTCAAGTGCCTTAACCATTTCGATGGCAGAGCGGAATTTTTCCATGCGCGCGCGACTTTCACCAATTGCGGCTGAACTCCAGAATGCCGGCACGATCTGACACACGCGGTCATTCAACGATGGCTCGATTTAGGGTCCCCTGCCTCCCCTGTAAAGACCCTATCGGAAGCCTTGCCCGCAACAAGGTCAAAGCGATCCTCAAGCAGGCAATATTTCTTTATGATTCTGTATGATTCTGCGGCGGAGATTGACGAAACTAACACTATCGCCTCAACTGCCGCTTCGCGTCTCTTGCCATGGCATACACTCAGATGAACATCTTTCGAAATGTCTTTCAGAGCGACCCGCAAAGTGCGCTCGCGTTGAGCGGCTTTGTCATTGGAATTGCCTTCGGGGCGCTCGCCTGGGTTACGAATTTTTGCGTTATGGGCGCCGTCTCAGATTGGCGAACGTCGGGCAGCCGGCATCGCATCGGAGCGGTCGCACTGGCCGTAGCTTTGGCCATTCTTACGGCCCAAACCCTAAGCGCGCTCGGGCTGACAGACTTAACTCGAACGATGTATTTGACGCCGCAGCTGAATTGGGCCGGCGCCGCAGGGGGCGGACTTTTGTTTGGCTTTGGCATGGTCTCCGCCGGTGGATGCGCTAGTCGTAATCTCGTACGCGCGGGTGCCGGAGATGTACGGGGGCTCATCACACTTCTCGTCCTCGGACTCGCGGCGTTTGCAACGATGGGCGGAGTACTCGGGCCTCTGCGCGTGAGCATAGAAACAGCAACCGCTCTGTCACTTGATCGTTTCGGTTTCCAGACACAGAGCCTGAGTGATGTTGCGACCCAATTCGGGATGAGCGCGAGTATCAGCCCTTGGCTCGCACCGCTTCTGGTTGCTGGACCCTTGGCAATTTTCGCGTTTTTTCATTGCCGTGTCGGCGATGACAAACTCGCTCTGCTGGCCGGCGCTGGCGTTGGCATGCTCGTCGCAATCGGATGGCTGGTTACGGGGCTCGCCTATAACGACATGGACGTAAGCCCAATTGTCCCAACGTCGCTGAGTTTTGTGCGCCCCGTCGCCGACACAATGGATTGGATCGCTCGCTCGACCGCCCTCGGCCTACCTGGATTTGGGGCGGCGTCTGTCTTCGGTACTTTGGTCGGCAGTTGCCTTATGGCCCATTCTCATGGCCGTTTTCGAATCCAGGGGTTCGCCAATAACGATGACATGCTACGCCATCTTGGCGGGGCGCTGGCCATGGGCGTTGGAGGCGCACTGGCGCTCGGCTGCTCAATCGGACAAGGCATCACCGGCGTTTCAACGCTATCAATTCAATCGATGATCGCGGCTATTTCAATTCTGACCGGAACAGTGTGGGCGTTGCGGCGGCTCGAACAATCCATCTGAAGACCGCTATCCATTCCCAAGCACGACGACGGCACGGCCATCGCGAACTGGCGTTCCGGGCGACGTGTCTTGCCGTTCTTCGGTCCGTGATCCACTGTCCCGGAGGCGGCGCAAAGCTTGTGCGCGTGCCGCGCGGGCGCGTTCCGCTTTGTTCGGATTGCGTCGTAGATCAGCGTCGGTAATTGTGCTGTCTCGCATAAAATTTTCCCAATTCCCGAGCACCGTGAACCTCTGACGGCCGAAATCATGTTCGATACCTGTCGGCGGCGCCGGCGATGTCGAGCACTGCGCGACAAGCGTTTCCCGTCGTTCTTCCTTGATCCGCAGCTGATAAGGGGCCGACGTCCCGGGAACGCGGTGTGTCTTGCCGGCACTTATGAGGTTGTCCGGCTCGAAATCATTCGGGAACAGAACCGTAGCCTTGCCAGCCGCATCCACGTTGATCAGCGTCAGGAAGCAGTCTTTATCGGCTTCGGCATTGACCGCGATCAGATCGCCTGCCGCCGGACGCACCTTATCTATCCAAACATTGAGCGATATCGCTTTCGAAGCACTCTCATTCGCGGCTGCCTTTGTCGAGGAGGTGTCCCCCGACTGTTCGACACCTTTAAGATACCCGAGCAGCCGCTCTACTTCCGGTCTCTGCAACCGGCCATGTTGGATGCGGCGTGCGAGTGCCCCGGCCGGCCCCGCCGCTTTCGCCAGTGCCGCCTCGAAGGTCTCGCGCTCGAGCCCAAGTTCAATTGCTGCCCCGGCAAGATCGACGGACAAACGATACCTCCGGGCGAGAGCGCTTATGATTTCTTCGCCATTTACTTTGAGTTCGGGATCGATGCCGGCTGCCCGCAAAGCGTTCCTGTATCGCTCGTTATCGCCGTCCTGTAACAGCTGCATTTCGCTATCGATACCAGAGAGCTGCAGCGCCGTTTCATGCATGTCCTTTTTGATCACGGCTGACACCGCGTTGGGGCGCGCGCGGTACGCATCGCGAACGGGCGGGAACTTGGACTACGCTCAAGCGGCAATTGCTTTAGCTGCCACAGTGATGGCTTATGGCCCGTACGCGATGCGTACCGCGCGCGCCCCAACGCAGTGTCAGCCGTGATCAAAAAGGACATGCATGAAACGGCGCTGCAGCTCTCTGGTATCGATAGCGAAATGCAGCTGTTACAGGACGGCGATAACGAGCGATACAGGAACGCTTTGCGGGC
>JANOKW010000277.1:0-8369 GCA_031419475.1 Hyphomicrobium sp.
ATGTAGGGCCAGATCAAGTCGCGCGGCCGCATCATGTTGAAGACGTTGGCCATGCGCGAGCCGTCGAGGAAACCGCGCTCCGTCATCAGTTCGTCAAGAGAGGCGAGCTGGTCGTCGTCGGTGAAGAGCAGGAGATCTCCGGCAAGCGAAAAGTCGACTTGGGTTGTCAGAAGGGTCGCGCAATTGAAGGGTTCTTCACCGCGCTTGGCCAGATAGGCGAGCGTACACGACAAGGCCGTGCCGCCGACACAGTAGCCGAGCGCGTTGATTTTATCGATGCCGGTTTCTTGTCTGACGGCGTCTGCTGCCGACAGGATGCCTTCGAGCATGTAGTCTTCGAAGGTAGCCTCCGCCAGATCTTCGCCGGGGTTGACCCACGAGACGACGAAAACAGTAAAGCCCTGGTCGACCACATACTTGATGAAGCTTTTCTGCTGGTTCAAATCGAGAATGTAAAATTTGTTGATCCAAGGCGGCACCATCAACAATGGCCGCTCGCGCACCTTGTCTGTTGCAGGCGCGTATTGAATAAGCTGCAGCAGGCGGTTCTGATAGACGACCTTGCCGGGCGTCATCGCCAGATTGCGGCCGATCTCGAAAGCGGCCGTGTCGGTCTGGCTGATCTTCATCAGATCGTTCGAGCGTGCCATGTCGGCCGCCAGTAGCTTGACGCCTTCGACCAGATTTGCGCCGTTGGACTTGAACGTCTCGCGCAGCACTTCGGGATTGGTCGCCATGAAATTCGTTGGCGAATAGGCGCTCGTCAACTGGCGGAGATAGAATTCGGCCCGGTGCCGGTCGCGATCAGCCAATCCTTCGGTTTCTTTGAGCCTGTCTTCCGCCCATTTGCAGGCGAGCAGATAGGCTTGCTTGCAAAAATCGAAAAACGGATTGCTCGACCACTCAGGATCTTTGAAGCGGTTATCGCCTGGCCCCGGCTCGATGAGCGGCGCGACGCGCATGCCAAACATGCGCTGCATCACGTTGTTCCACAATTCCGCCGATTGTTTGAAGACATGAGCTTGTGCTTCGGCGAGACGCGCTGGATCGGAAAGCCATTTGCGCAGGAGTTCCGATATCGTTTTGGTTGCCACCGACAATTCGCTGGCCTGCGAATACGGACCCGACGTGGCGCTGGGCCGTTCGCTCAATTTCGCAAGCGCTTCGCTGCCGTGCTCGTAGGCCTTCAGGAGGTTGGCCGCGAACTCTTCCGGGTTCGGGATCATGTAGTCCGAAAAGAGACTGCGTGGTTCAGGGTTTTCCTGCTGCATTTTCGAAATGATCTTTCCCAAGCACGGCGTGACGACTTCGGCGGCGGCACCCGTGCCTACATGCCGGTTGATATGTACTTTATACAATGTGACTGCGACGGCATGTAATCAAGTCCCGAAAAGCCAACCCCGGAAACCCACCCCGAAAAGCCAACCCCGAAAAGTTACGTGTCGTGGCCGCACGCCTTGCCAAAGTTCGTCGCCGGCCTATGACACGAGTGACTCGCAGCTTGGCCGTGCAGGGACAATGGCGCACTTTGCCTCTCTCACGTTGCCTGTCTCATGCGGCATTTGCGTGCGCCGCAACATGACCCTCCAACCTTTTCCAAAAGGCGCAATGGGGACATGGGGGGACATGGGGAAAGGCCACTGGACGGCAGAGCGGCCAGTGGCGTAAAGAGGGGGCGTAAAGAAGAGGCTCAAAAACTGGGGGAAAGAACATTGATCCGGCAGCTGCCGAGCCGGGTCAAAACGATGTGTTTGAGGCCCCAAGAGCGGCGCGAGAGACCGAACCTTTGAGTGAAGAATTCCACCGTATCAAGCGCTTGCCGCCTTATGTCTTCGCCGAGGTCAACCGGCTGAAGGCGGCCGCGCGCGCGCGGGGTGCCGATATCATCGATCTCGGTATGGGCAACCCAGACATGCCGACGCCGCAGCATATCGTCGATAAGCTGGTCGAGACGATCACCAAGCCGCGCACGCACCGCTATTCGGCGTCCAAAGGCATTCCTGGGTTGCGCCGCGCTCAAGCCGCCTATTACGAGCGCCGCTTTGGCGTGAAGCTCGATCCCGATACGGAAGTCGTAGCGACGCTCGGGTCCAAGGAGGGCTTTGCCAATATGGCGATGGCCATCACGGCGCCGGGCGATGTGGTGCTGGTGCCCAATCCGACTTACCCGATCCACACCTTCGGCTTCATCATCGCGGGCGCGGCCATCCGGCATTTGCCAGCCAGCAGCGGCGACGATTTTCTGCGAGCGATCGAACAGGCTGTGAAGCACTCCATCCCGAAGCCGGTCGCAGTCGTCATATCCTTTCCGTCCAATCCGACGGCCATGGTTGCAAGCCTCGATTTTTACAAAGAGGTAGTCGCACTCGCCAAAAAGCTCGGCATCTTTATCTTGTCCGACATCGCCTATGCCGAACTCTACTATGATGGCCAGCCGCCGCCATCGATCCTTCAGGTGCCCGGCGCAAAAGATATTACGGTCGAGTTCACGTCGCTGTCGAAAACCTACAACATGCCGGGCTGGCGCATGGGCTTTGCCGTTGGCAACGAGCGTCTGATTGGCGCGCTCGGGCGGGTGAAGTCTTATCTCGACTACGGCGCCTTCACGCCGATACAGGTTGCCGCCGCAGCGGCCCTCAACGGCCCGCAGGACTGCGTTGCAGAAATCCGCGCCATGTATCATGCCCGTCGCGATATCCTGGTGGATAGCTTCACCCGCGCTGGGTTCCCCATTCCAGCGCCACCTGCCACGATGTTTGCCTGGGCACCGGTGCCGGAGCCCTACCGTCATCTCGGCTCGGTGGAGTTCGCAAAACTCATGATCGAGAAGGCAGACGTCGCGGTTTCCCCCGGCGTTGGTTTTGGCGAATACGGCGAAGGCTTCATCCGCGTGGCGCTCGTTGAGAACGAGCATCGCATTCGCCAAGCGGCGCGCTCGATCAAGAAGTTTCTGGCCGAAAAGCCGGAGCCCAATACCAATGTCATCCCACTCTCAGAACGCGCAAGCCGGTAGCAGATCCCCCATGCAGGACACGTTAAAAATTGGCATCGCCGGCCTCGGCACAGTCGGCGGCGGCCTCCTTGAACTGCTTGGCACTCATGGCGATTGGCTCGGCGAAGTTGCTGGCCGCGCAATTGAGGTGACGGGCGTTGCCGCCAAATCGCAGGCCGAGCAAAAAGGGCCCGTTGCGACCGCAGCTAAGTGGTTTGCCGATCCAATAGCCCTTGCGCGCGATCCGTCGAACGCGGTCTTCATCGAGCTCATCGGCGGGGAAGGCGGCATTGCCAAAGCCTCGGTCGAAGCCGCGCTACAGGCTGGAAAACATGTCGTCACCGCCAACAAAGCGATGTTGGCAAAACACGGGTTTGAGCTGGCGAAGCTCGCCGAAAAGCACGGCGTCGCGTTGAATTTCGAAGCCGCAGTCGCGGGCGGCATTCCAGTCATCAAGACGCTCCGAGAGTCGCTCGGCGCCAACGACGTGACCCGCGTCTATGGCATTCTGAACGGCACCTGCAATTACATCCTCACCAAAATGCAGAGTGAGAAGCGCACGTTTGGCGATGTGTTGAAGGAAGCTCAGGCAAAGGGCTATGCTGAGACCGATCCGACGTTCGATATCGGCGGCTTCGATACCGCGCATAAGCTTGCGATCCTGACCAGTCTGGCATTCTCAACGCGGGTGGCGCTCGATCAGATCCACATCGAAGGCATTGAGAACATCACCGCTGCCGACATAGAGGCGGCTGACAGTCTCGGCTATCGCATCAAGCTCTTAGGTGTCGCAACAGAATCGGCAAACGGCATCCTGGCGCGCGTGTCGCCAGCACTTGTCTACAAAGATTCAGCCATTGCGGAAGTCTCGGGCGTCACCAATGCGGTCGCCATCGACGGCGATTTCTCGGGCAACATTTTGCTCGTTGGCGCGGGCGCTGGCGGACGGGCGACGGCGTCCGCCGTTGCCAGCGACATCATCGATATCGCACGCGGCAACGTTGTGCCGCCATTCGTCGTGAAGTCGGAACATTT
The DNA here is from genome assembly GCA_031419475.1 of Hyphomicrobium sp. GTDB lineage: Bacteria > Pseudomonadota > Alphaproteobacteria > Rhizobiales > Hyphomicrobiaceae > Hyphomicrobium_B. Next base: position 4,028 of record JANOKW010000277.1, read on the forward strand.
GAAGCCGCATAAGGCCGCTCCGCTCGACGCCCATTATGGTTCGTATTACGTGCGCTTGGCGCTCGTCGATAAACCCGGCGCAATGGCGGCCATTGCGACGCGCATGGGGGATCGTGGGATTTCGCTTGAAAGCATCGTGCAGCATCGCCCTGTGACGCCGCCAGTACCGGGAGCCGGTCCGCAGCCCCTACCGTCGAACGACGCGTCCGTCATCATCATTACCCACGAGACGACCGAACTGGCGATGCGCGAGGCGCTGGAAGCCATCGTCAAGGATGGTAAAGTTCTCGAGCGCCCGCAGATGATCCGCATCGAAGAACTCTGAGGATATGTGGCGCGCCGGTGGCGGAGTCGCAATTTCTGGGGAAATACAACACGAAGTGTGCGTTAAGTTGCCAAATGCCGTTAGGCTCGGCCGGTTGCGAGTCGGGGCAAATGAAGAGAATTTGGGAGTGAGACGGCATGGCGAAGGAAATGACCATCGGCGGGCTTGACCGTGTGCTTGTGCTCGAAGTGGCGCGCGTCACGGAAGCTGCGGCGATCGCCGCTGCGCGTCTCAGAGGACGGGGCAACGAGAAGGCGGCGGATAAAGCTGCCGTTGACGCCATGCGGCGCGAACTTAGCCGTGTGTCGATTGCCGGTACGGTCGTCATCGGCGAAGGCGAGATGGACGAAGCGCCGATGTTGTACATTGGCGAAAAGGTTGGAAATGGCGAAGGGCCTGAAGTCGATATCGCCGTTGATCCGCTCGAAGGCACGACGATCTGCGCCAAGGCCATGCCGAACGCTCTTGCAGTCTTGGCAATTGCGGAGCGGGGCGGCTTGCTGCACGCGCCCGATATGTACATGAACAAAATCGCGATCGGTCCCGGGTATGCCGACAACCTGGTTGATCTCGATGCGCCGCCGATTGAAAATCTTATGGCGCTCGCCAAGGCGAAGGGCGTGCCGATCCACGAGATCACGGCGTGCATTCTCGACCGGCCGCGCCATGCCGAATTGATTAAAGCCGTGCGCGACGCGGGCGCGGCGGTGCAGCTCATTCCTGATGGCGATATTGCGGGTGTCATCTGGACCACCGATCCGGCCGAAACCGGCATCGACATTTATCTTGGATCAGGCGGCGCGCCAGAAGGCGTGCTTGCGGCGGCGGCGCTGCGCTGCATCGGCGGTCAGATCCAGGGCCGCTTGATGCCGATGAAGGATGAAGAACGCATCCGCGCGGAAAAGATGGGCATCACCGACATCAACAAAAAGTTCCGCATGGAAGATATGGCCTGTGCCGACGTCGTGTTCTCGGCAACGGGCGTGACAGACGGGTCGCTTCTTGACGGCGTGCGCTTTCGCGGCGATTTCGCTGAAACCGAAACGGTTGTTATGCGCTCGAAAACCGGCACCGTGCGCCGCATCAAGACGAACTTCCGCAACATCGGATCGCGCTTCATCGGCTGAAGCGCGGCCGCCTATAATGTGCTTCGCTTGCCGGTAATTTGCGGCTGTGGGAAGCCCAGGGCGGCCACAGTCTCGGGCGGCGAATCGCCCTAGATCATGGTTCCACTAGGGTCTGTCCGGTTTTGATTGAATCACGGACACACCCTTGCACTTTGTCTTGTCGTGCTTCGTTTCGGAAAACCGGTTCCCACTTTTCCGGCAGCACTCTAGGGGGCACCATGGCAGCTGTTCGCAAAACCAAGTCGGTCGGGGAGCTGGCCGGAACCGAGGCACCATTCCTTGGCGTGGCAATGTCCGCGCGCGGGTTTGCGTGGCGTGAGCGGCTGACGCCTGAGACACGTGCCCGTGCAACCGCCATCAGCCAGCGCCACGGGCTGCCTGAGCTGATGGGCCGTGTGCTCGCGGCAAGGGGGTCGACGCTTGAGAGTGTGGCTGTCGATCTCGACCCGACACTTAAAGCCTTGATGCCCGATCCAAGCGCGCTGCGCGACATGGACAAGGCGGCTGCCCGCATCGCGGACGCCATAGAACGCCGTGAACCCGTCGCCATTTTTGGCGATTACGACGTTGACGGTGCCGCCTCATCTGCATTGCTGGCGCGATTTTTGAGCGCGCACGACACATCATCGCGCATCTACATCCCAGACCGCATCTTTGAAGGCTATGGCCCGAACGCGGCCGCCATCGAGCAGCTGGTCAAGGAAGGCGCGAAACTGATCGTGACGGTCGATTGCGGCACCACGAGTTTTGAGCCGCTCGCCGTTGCCAAGCGTTTGAAGACCGATTGCCTCGTCATCGACCATCATCAAGCGGACGAGAAACTTCCCGATGTTCACGCCGTCGTCAATCCAAACCGCCAGGACGACATATCAGGACAAGGCACGCTGTGCGCCGCGGGCGTGGTGTTCCTGGTGCTTGTTGCCGTCACGCGCGAATTGCGCAAACGAAAATACTATTCAGACGCCAAGCGCGAACCCGATCTCTTGAGCCTGCTCGACATCGTGGCGCTCGCAACAGTCGCGGACGTCGTTCCCCTCACGGGATTAAATCGCGCCTATGTTAAAAAAGGCCTGGCCGTCATGCATGCGCGCGAGAATACCGGGCTGCGCGCGCTCGCGGATGTTGCCGCCCTGTCACAAGCCCCGACACCCTATCATTTGGGCTTTATTCTTGGGCCTCGCATCAACGCCGGCGGGCGCATTGGCGACGCGGGCCTTGGCGCGAAGCTGCTTTCGACGGAAGATCCGATCGAAGCACAACGCATCGCCGAACTGCTCGATAGGCTGAACAAAGAACGCAAAGCCATCGAGACCCTCATGCTTGAAGAAGCCATGGGTCTTGGCGAAGCGCAGATCATGTCTGAGCCTGAAAGCGCAATCGTGCTTGTCGGGTCAGAGACTTGGCACAAGGGCATCGTCGGCCTCGTCGCGAGCCGTTTGACTGAGCGTTTCGCGCGCCCCTCGTGCGTCATTGCGTGGGAAAAATCGGGCGACGGGTCTTCGGGCGAAGGCACAGGCTCATTGCGCTCTGTCGCGGGTGTTGATCTTGGCGCCGCTGTCCGGGCGGCGGTCGCGGCCGGTCTCTTGGTCAAGGGCGGCGGCCACGCCATGGCGGCAGGCTTGACCGTGAAGCGTGACAAGCTTGACGCGCTGCAGGCCTTCTTCGCGAAATCCCTCAAAGCCGACGCTGCAGCCTTTCGCGCCGCCGCCAGTCTTGAGATCGACGCCGCACTTGTGGCCTCCGGCGCTAACGCAGAGCTGATGAACCTCATCGATCGCGCAGGCCCCTATGGCCAGGGCAACGCGCAGCCGCGCTTTGTCTTCCCGGCACACAGAATCAAGTTCGCAAAAATCGTCGGTGACGCTCATATCCGCGTTGTCCTTGAAGCGGGCGACGGCGGACGGCTTGAAGCCATCGCCTTCCGAGCAGTTGGCCAGCCGCTCGGCGATATGCTGATGGGCGCGGGCGGCATGCCGCTTCACGTTGCAGGCCAACTGCGCCGGGACACCTGGGGCGGCCGGGAAAAGATCGAGTTGGCCATCGATGATGCGGCCGATCCCCGCCGTTGCGCGTAAAACCAGAATAAATCGCATTTAGGCACCCTGTCGCATGGGGTTTTGCCCGCACATGCTTGCCAGGTCCGGCAAAGCTGCCTATACGAAACCCGCGTCTCGTTTTACGGGCGCTGCGCTCCCTTCGTCTATCGGTTAGGACGTCAGATTTTCATTCTGAAAAGACGGGTTCGACTCCCGTAGGGAGCGCCACCCCCACAAAAGATCTTTATAGATCAAGGGGGTTAGACACTTGGTGTTGTGAGGTTAGACACTTTACGTTCCCCGTTTGATCGGCACCAATCTTCCCATGCCTCGCTCGGCAAGCCCTTTCCGTTCTGCGGTACGGGTGTAGCGCTCCGCTTCTTGAATGTTGAGCCAGCCAAAAATCGACATAAGTTCGTGCGCCGTTGCACCATTTTCTGCAGCAATGGTGGCCGCCGCCTTGCGCAACCCGTGAGCAGAGCAGTGTGTCAGTGCGGCCTCGTTACACCGCTCGCGGAACCAGTTACCGAATCCAGCCACGCTGAACGGCTTGCCGTACTCACTGACCAAGAACGTCAGGTCGCCCACCGGGCTCGCATCGAGCACTTGTTGCAACTCGGGCAAGATGGGCAATTCAAGCGATATCGGTTTGCGTCGGCGATTCTTTTGCTGCGTAAACCGCAACTTACCATTGTGTACGTGTTGCCGACCAAACAGGACGACATCAGATCGTCGCTGGCCCGTGTGAAAGAGGAGTGCGTAGGCAAGCCTCGCTTTGGTGCCTAGGGCATGTCGCTCTACAAATTGTTCTCGTTCTTGTTCAGTCCACACGTGATAGCCGTCCCCTTGCCCCT
>JANOKW010000278.1:0-16656 GCA_031419475.1 Hyphomicrobium sp.
GCCTCGTCCTTTTCCAGGCCATTTTCCCTCTGGCCCACGCCGTGACGCGATTGTGTGCCCTTTATCAGCCGCAACACGACCCCATCACTATTGAGTCAAGTGTGCACTCGATCAAGTTATTTTTTTACTCATCTTGCAAATAGATTGATGAACAGGCGTCAGAGTGTTGCGACGCAATATTTCAAAGTCTGGAGGGCAGGCTTTACTTCGCACTGCAATAGAACTGTCACGAAACTTTCTTGAGAAAGTTTGCGGTCTCTTGTTGCACGCGATCTCCGCTTGAGTGACGATGCCTTAGCCGCTCTCTCCGGAGGCGCGGGGTGCGGTCCCAGTGTTGGCGCGCGCCTCGCGAGTGGAGGCATTCATGGGCAGTTCTGAAGCCCCTAGGGGCGGAAAAGGCACTGAAGGCGGTAGAGGCGGGGTCCGCAGCGCGCGCTGTATCGCGCTTGTCGGACCCTTCGCAAGTGGCAAAACATCGCTTCTCGAAGCGATCCTTGCTCGTACCGGAGCCGTATCAAGACCCGGCTCGATTACAGCCAAGAGCACTGTGGGGGACGCCAGTCCCGAAGCGCGCGAACATGCCATGAGCGTTCAGCTCAATGTCGCAGATGCAACATTTCTCGGCGATACGTTCACTTTCATAGATTGTCCCGGCTCCGTTGAATTCTTGCATGAGGGCGCGCTGGCCCTGGCCGGGTGTGATGCTGCGATTGTCGTTTGCGAGCCAGACCCCAAACGTGTGCCCGCTCTTCAGATGGTGCTCAATCGCCTTGATGAGCTTGCTCTGCCTCACATCCTGTTCCTGAACAAGATCGACAGCTTCTCAACACCGGTCAGGGACATTATTCCAAGCCTGCAACCGGCTAGCTCAAAGCCACTTGTTCTGCGCCAGATCCCGATCTGGGAAAACGGCATCGCGACCGGTTTCGTGGATCTCGCGTCAGAGCGGGCCTACGTTTATCGCGAACACGCCGAAAGCAAGATCATCGAACTGCCAAGTGCCGTCAGTGCGCGCGAGAAAGAAGCGCGTTTTGAAATGCTCGAGAAACTCGCCGACTATGACGACGAGCTGATGGAGCAGTTGCTTTCCGATATTCCCCCGCCAACCGACAAGGTGTTCAACGACCTGACACAAGAACTACGCGACCGGTTAATTGTGCCGGTTCTGCTTGGTTCGGCCGAGCATGGAAATGGTATTCTGCGTCTCTTGAAGGCCCTGCGCCACGAAGTTCCGTTTGTGGCTGAGACGGCGCGGCGGCACAAACTAGAAAATGCCAAGTGTGCCGCGTACGTGTTCAAAAACGTGCACACGAAGTCTGGCGGCAAACTCTCCTTCGCGCGCGTTCTGACTGGCGAAATATCCGATAGCGCCATTTTGATCGGCAAGGACGGTAAGCAAGAACGCGCAGCTGGGCTCTTCACCATCAAGGGTGAGGAGACGCAGAAACGCACATCTGCCAAAGCTGGCGATACGATTGCGCTTGGGCGGTTGGAGAGCATCTGCGCTGGCGAGACGCTGACCACTGAAAAGGGCGGCGTTATGCAGATCAAGGCGCCGTCCGCGCCTGAAGCTGTGCAGGCCATCGGTCTTGGGCTTAAGGACCGCAAGGACGAAGTGAAGTTGTCGGCAGCGGTGGCGAAGCTTTGTGAAGAAGACACTTCACTCCGCGTCGAGCACGCGGCCGATACGCACCAGATCGTGCTGCACGGCCAGGGCGAAATGCACTTGCGGGTGGCGCTTGAGCGCCTATCGCGAAAATACGGAATTGAGGTCGTGCGCGAACCGCGGCGCATCGCTTACAAAGAAACGATCAAGGGTTCGACGGAAATCCGCGGGCGCCACAAGAAACAATCGGGCGGTCACGGGCAATTCGGAGATGTCAAAATCGAAATCAGGCCGTTGCCGCGCGGATCCGGCATTCTTTTTGACGAGAAGATCACAGGCGGTGCTGTGCCAAAGAACTACATTCCTTCGGTCGAAATTGGAGTGCGCGATTACCTTGAGGAAGGCCCGCTCGGCTTTCCCGTCGTCGATGTCGGAGTAACGCTTACGGACGGCTCATACCATGCGGTCGACAGCTCAGACATGGCGTTCCGGCAGGCTGGGCGGCTCGCCATGTCGGAAGGTATGCCGAGCTGTAATCCAGTGCTTCTTGAGCCTGTGATGGCCGTTGAAATCGCGGTGCCGTCGGAAGCCAACTCGCGCATCAATGGCATCATTTCGCAACGGCGCGGCCAAATTCTTGGCTTCGACGGGCGGACGGGATGGCCGGGATGGGATCTCATTCAGGCGCATATTCCAGAGTCTGAAATGGACAACCTCATCATTGATCTGAGGTCAGCAACGGCGGGTGCCGGCTCCTATACCGCCAAGTTCGACCATTTGTCGGAGCTTACGGGGCGCTTGAAGGATCAAGTGTTGGCGGCGCAGAAGCAGGCGGCGGAATAAGCTTCGCACCCCGGGTATGAAAACGCGAAAGGCGGCTCGATGAAGTCGCCTTTCTTGTTCAGCCAGCTGGCTGGAGTGATATCAAGTTCGCGTTCCCTGGCGACAGACGCATATGCCCACAACGACCCTTCGCCACTGCTAAGGCTGACGCGAAGGGCGAACGGGGGTGGGTCGCCCTTCTCCGGCGCTCGGCAGGGAGGTCGCTATCGCACTACGCGGCGGCGACCCAGCAGCCTGAGACGAATCCGAACGCGACTGCGTCCGGGTTCTTACGTGCAGCTTCGAGTAGTTTTTCTGGAGCTTGAACATCGACGGCTTTACCCGTCTTTCTTTCTGCCCTCGCGCCATTCAACAGAATGACGACTTTGCCGAGTAATTCGGCCCTGATTGTTTTCATTGCTGCCTCCAGCACACGAAAATAATTCTGAAGTGACTGAAAAACGACTACGCCAACCGCCACCAGCATCAGCAATTTACGCTGGCATTGCCACACCAGTATGACACACAGACGAGGTTATGCACAAGGGCAACTCGCATGTGCGAAGAAAATTCATCAGAACATTGTATAGTGAGTGCGGGGCAATAACTTATTGAAAGCAACTCAACTTCATGATGCTGACGTCGGCTATGGGAACCCTTAGCCGGCGCATGAATATTAGTAGTTTTCAACAGGGCCCCAGATCTGTGCGAGGCGGGCGTCGCGACCGCAACCGGCGCGATAAAATTTGTACCGCGTTGCGTTGGTTTTGTAAAAATTTTGGTCCTTCGCGGGCGTGAAATCGCCAGCGCCCAAGATTTCGACGACGACGGGCTGTTTCAGTTTTCCGCCCTTTTCCAGGGTCGCCTTGCTCTCAGCCGATAAGCGCTGCTGCTCGTCATCATAGACAAATATGGCCGGGCGGTACTGACTGCCGCGATCGCAGAACTGCCCTGTGCCATCGTGCGGATCGACGTTACGCCAAAAGTGAGCGAGCAATTTCTCATAGCTGACGGCCGCTGGATTGTAGGTGATACGCACGACTTCCGTGTGGCCTGTTTCTCCAGTGCCGACTTGTTCGTAAGTCGGGTTCTTGGTGTGCCCGCCCATGAAGCCGGACTCGGTATCGAGCACGCCTGCCACCTTGTCGAAATCGCTTTCAACGCACCAGTAGCATCCCGCCGCAAAGGTCGCGACGGCGGTCTTGGTGTCTGCGGCGCGCGCGGTGGCCGACGCGAGCGTTAATGCAAGAAAAAGTGCGGTGAGCGCGCGCATGGGCATACCTCAATTCGGAATTTTCTAGTGACGATCCGGAGACGAGCGGATCAGCTACCGGCCTTGGCTACGAATTTCATCGACACGCCGTTCATGCAGTAGCGCAAGCCTGTTGGCTTTGGGCCGTCTTCAAAAACGTGACCAAGGTGTCCGCCGCAGCGGCGGCAATGATCTTCGGTGCGCGTCATGAATAAGCTGCTGTCGTCGGTGGTTCCGATAGCGTTGTCGATCGGCTTGAAGAAACTCGGCCAGCCCGTACCGCTGTCGAACTTGGTGTCAGAGGTAAAGAGCGGCAGATCGCAGCCAGCGCAATTGTAAGCTCCCTCAGCGTAGATCTTATCCAATGGAGACGTACCAGCGCGCTCGGTGCCGTGCTTGCGCAGGACCTGGAACTGCTCAGGTGTCAGGAGCTTCTTCCACTCGGCTTCTGCCTTCGTCACTTCAAACTCCGTTTTGGTCTCTCCGGCCGCACAGGCGGCAGTATTGCACAAGGGCAGGGCGGCAGCGAGGCCGAGCCCAACCCCAACTCTAGTAAAGTCGCGTCGCGTAAACATGTTCCAGTCCTCATTCCGTTTATTTCAGTTTTGCCGTTAATTCAGTTTTGCCGTTAATTCAGTTTTGAGCCGCGTCGTGTACGGCCAAGAGCCGGTGGCGCAATCAGATACGGGCGAAACTAGGCCAGCGTTTCGTATAGGGGGTCTATGGAATCGATCACGACTGCGTGGGTTTCATGTCCGGGCGGCAATCTCAACCCGTTTATCGAGCTTAATTTCATGCTCGGTGAGCTTGCAGCGGTAGGCCAGCATTTCAACGCCAGCGGCGGCCGCCTTAACGAAGGCGGCGGCATAGGCCGGGTCTATGTCGCCCGCCACATCGAACAAATTGGCGTCGCCGCGCTGGATCAGAAACACCATGACCGCCCGGTGACCGGCGGCGACCATATTGCCAAGTTCCAACAGGTGCTTGACGCCGCGCTCGGTCTTGCTGTCGGGAAATTCGGCAAGGCCCTCTTTACGCATCAAGTGTACATTCTTGATCTCGACGTAGCAGCACCCTTTCGCCGGATCGTCGAGTAAGATGTCGATACGGCTGTTCTCGCCGTATCTCACTTCGCGGCGCACGTTCTCGTAGCCGTGCAACTCGGCCACGCAATTTGCGGCGATGGCTTCGCTTACGATGGCGTTCGGGTGGTTCGTGTTAATGCCAACGAGCGTGGGTGACTTTACAGGCCCGGCTGCGATCATTTCCCAGGTATGGCGATATTTGCGCGTCGGGCTATCATTTTCTGAAAGCCATACTGTCGAGCCCGGCGTTGTAAGCCCGATCATCGATCCGGTATTTGGGCAGGTCGCGGTTAACGAGCGGCCATCCTCAAGGACGACGTCCGCGAGAAAGCGCTTGTAGCGCTGGGTGAGGGTGCCTTTGAGGAGGGGCGAGGGGAATTTCATGGGGCAACACATAGCGAACCGCAGGAAGCGTCTGCAACGCAAATCGCACCAATTCTTAGCCCAATAGCGTCTTTCGAGGGCTGGTGGTATGCATCGGTGCTGAAGGCGTAATAAGGGCCAAACGAGGAACCGGGCAATCGTGGGCGCACCCAAGGACATTACGGCCGCTGTGCTCGTGATTGGCGACGAGATCCTGTCAGGGCGCACTACGGATAAAAACATCGCCGTCATTGCGGAACGCATGACCGATATCGGCGTCCGCTTGAAGGAAGTCCGCGTGGTTGCCGACGACGAAGCCGAGATTGTTGCGGCTGTGAACGCCCTGCGTGCCCGCTACACCTATGTCTTCACGACGGGCGGCATCGGACCGACACACGATGACATCACAGCCGATAGTATCGCGAAAGCCTTCGGCGTTTCGATCGACATCGACCCGAGAGCCCGCGCGCTTATGCAAGCCGCCTGCGACGCGCGCGGTGTGGAATTAACTGAGGCGCGGCTCAGAATGGCGCGCCTGCCAGACGGCTCCGAACTCGTTGAGAATTCGATTTCCATCGCCCCCGGCTTCATGCTTGGCAACGTTGTTGTCATGGCCGGTATCCCCGCCATTATGCGGGTGATGCTGGACGCCGTGACGCCAAGGCTTCAGACTGGCGCGCGCGTGATGTCTGAGACAATCGCTCTGGATAAGCCGGAGAGCCAGATCGCCAGTCTCTTTGCGGCGCATCAGGCGCTCTATCCGGATATCGCGATGGGAAGCTATCCCTGTCTACGCGAGGGCCGCCCGGCGACCGACCTTGTGTTGCGTAGCATCGATGCGGTCCGGCTTGAGGCCGCGTTGCGCGAACTCAAAGTGAAGTTGGGGTTGTCAATAGTGGCTGGCTAAGCTCTGTGCCGATACGAGAATAATTGTGCTATTTCATTGAAATACAACAATATAGTGCGCTGCAACATGGCGGCAATCCGTCACGGTGCCCAAGTTTAGTTAACGCATATTGTGAGCCCGTTCGGCTGGCTCTGCTTGAGATAGCAACGCCCGGCCCGAGCCCATGGAGGAAGACAGTGCGCTCGGCACGCGCACGGCCGACGATAAACAGGAGCGTCATATGTTTCGAGGGATTTCGCGGATTCAAGGTCCGCGCGTTTTCATTTTCTGCGCTGATTGCAGCGCTTGCACTTCTGGCATCGCCAGTCTTCATGGCAAACCAAGCCGAAGCAAAAACACCCGGCAAGACCTACTGCTACAAAGGCACGTGTCACCAGGTTAAAACCCTTGTCGAAACGGTGGCCTTAATCGGCCGGGATGAGACACTCACCTCATCATACTACGACGACTGCAAATTCGATAGATACAATCCGTGCGGCCTGACCTCGTCGGGTGAGAAATTCCGCCCTAACGACGCCGACAACGCCGCAAGCCCGATCTATCCAGATGGCACGGTCGTGTTGTTGTGGAATGAGAAGAACGGCCAAGCGGCTGTCGTGCGCATTAACAATGCCGGTCCCTACTGGGGTAAGCGCAAGATTGACGTGTCGCGCGCCACGGCCGAGAAGCTCGGCTTCAAGAAACGCGGCGTGGCGAAACTCGCGGTGCGCGTGATCTCGGCGCCGAGTAAGGCACAAGCGCGCTACAAGAAGAACCGCCGCTATGACGCTGTGCCAGGTGCGCTTGGGACATTCGCGTCGCTCGAGTCTGCTGCGGGCGGCATGATGCTGGCGATGGCTGGTAGCAAGACCGAGATGTTTGCGTCCGTTGTCAGCAAGTTGCCGGTGGCTTCTATTGCACCAATGACGCCGTTGAGCGGCGCTAAATTCGCCAACGCCGTTATGCTGCGCGGTCTAAAGCGCGGAGTTTACGCTTGGCGGCGAAACACCAGCCGACGGTCTTAGGGCTGCTGCCCGGCGCACCTTCGGGCTCGATCCTGAAATCCGCCGCGTGGCCCCATCAACGCTGACGGCTGAAGCGCTCTACGGGCGCATGCGCGCATCGCTGTAAGGCTGCGACGCTCGCTTTGTGTTGCGAAATAACACAGTGTTTGCGAAATAACAGAGGCCTCGCCGGTTCATCGCCGGGGAGGCCAATTTGTTTTGCAGCACGCTGCCAACAGCTACCGATTAGTTGACCGGCATTCGTTCGCGCCGGCCAAAGTCTTTCTTACGTGCGCCAGCGGACGGTTGCTCCGCGTCGTCATCTTCGTCGTCATCCGCTATGAACAAATCATACTGCGTGTCGAGTGCATCGAGGAACGCAGCCGCCATATCGAGCAGCGGCCCAAGAGCCAAGCGCTTGGCCACAAGAAAGCTATCGTCGATTGTGAGCTGCGCTGGGTTCGTTACGTTGGCGGCGTCTGGCGCAATGAGTCCGCGGCTGCGCACATAAGCGACAAGGCCGTCGCCGGTATCAAAATCGTCATCCGTGGCGTCGCCGCATTCGGATACGGCGTCCATGAGGATCGCAGTGCCGCCAACGAAGAGTTCGGCGATGGGCGCAAAGCGCTTGTCGGTTTGGCTCAAGGTGCGGGCGTGTTCGCGCGCTTTGATGGCGTGCGCGATGAGGATCAGTTCGTAGCCGCGCACATCTTCAGCAATGGCGCGCTGACTGCTGGCGAAGGTTTCGGGCTCGCCCGGATTTTCGGCCAGGTTGCGCCAGTCGGCGCCGCAGGTGACGAGATCTTCGCCAGCGGCCAGCACACCGTCGAGATGATCGGCCAGCAAATAGACAGGCAGCGGCGCCATGGGCGCTGTCTTGGTCATTGTTAAAGTTCCCGCAAACTTCGTGGTGACTCGAAGGGCGAGAGTGCACTGATTCGCTTGCCATCCCAACGCGCGCACAAGCGGGGTGTGGAGACGTGGGGATAAGGTGTGGATGGATCGTGTTGATACAACCTGATCGTCCTTTAGCGGCGCTGGAGCGGAGCGTTTTTTGAAGAAGGAGCGGACCAGCCGCGAGGGCCGCGTCTGAGCTCAGTAAAAAAAGCGTCCACTTGAGCCGGTCCGCGGTAAAACGGAGTGTCAAGTTTCTGCGCCGCCAATTGGCTAGGAGGCTGCTCTCCACGTGAGCGTCTCACCTGTCATGCCGAAGGCATGCGTTCCGCATGAGGCGAACGGCGGGTGCTATTAGCACGAGCCCGTGCGTAGCGGGCCGTGCAGGCCTGCTGTTCTTCAACGGTGTCAGACCCGGAGGGTCAGACACCTCAAGCAAAACGAAGAGATGTAGGGTGCCATTAGACGCGCCCTCTACATTCTTCTGTTTGCGCGCGGCCGCCCCGCCAACCCCACGCGCAATCCCCGCGTCGTAATGCACCAAGCCACACGCACGAAACGCGCCGCTTGCATTCCCGGAAGCCGCGTCGAGTGTCAGCGAGACAATGCGGCTATCCGGGATCGCGTCCTCGCAGACATTTGCCGGCCGTGATCCCGGGTCTGCGCAACTTCGCTCACGCTTCGCTGCTCGCCCTGGAACGCAAGCGTACAGTAACTCGCGTAGGCCGCAACACGCGAAGAAGTAGCCCGCCGTTCGATTCTCCCCCGCCTGAGGGCGGAGCGGATTGCGCCGAACCTCACGCACTGGATGTGCCTCCATCCGGCGCATTACGTCTCGCGCGCGTTCTTCAAGTCCGGCGCCAACCCTCGCCCCGTTGCGTGCAGCCAGGTAGAGGTGGACTTTTGCAGCGTGCACTTAACCAAGGCACGGTGCCGCCAATCTCATGGGCGCATCGCAGGGCCGCGACCAATTAGAGCGGCTCGCGGGGCCGCGCCCTGCGCCGGGAGGCTCGCGCGCGCTAAGCGAACAGTGCTACAGGCGTTCGGTCAGGACGACCCCCTGCAACGCCTCGATCTATAGCCGGACCCTTAGCCCGCCCATGCCGCCGCTCAAGCACTTGTCGCTCATCACCTCGACCGGGTTTCCCGATTATGCGCTGCTGGATTCTGGCGGCGGACGCAAGCTCGAGCGCTTCGGCAAGATCGTTGTTGATCGCCCCGAGCCGCAAGCGTTGTGGCAGCCGCAATTGTCAAACGCGGAGTGGGGAAAAGCGAACTGCGTGTTCTCGGCGTCGGGCGAAGATGACGAGAAGGGCAAGTGGCGCATCGATAAGCCCGTGCCGGAGAGTTGGCCGGTTAAAATTCCTCTAGCTATAGTCCCCGCCCCCTCACGTCATGTCGAAGACATGCTTCCAGCATGGCCCTCTCCCCGTCATGGCGAAGCCATGCTGCGCATGGAGGGGGAGAGGGAGCAGGCAGGTATCACCATCCTCTGCAAGCTCGCGGGTTTGTGGCACTTGGGGTTGTTTCCGGAGCAAGGGCCGCATTGGGCGTGGATGCTGTCGGAGATTGCAAAGATCAAAGGCGAAACGCCGCGTGTCTTGAATCTGTTTGGGTATACCGGCGCGGCGTCGCTACTCGCGGCGAAAGCGGGCGCCGAAGTCACGCACGTTGACGCGTCGAAGAAAGCGATTTCGTGGGGACGGGAAAATCAAACGGCCTCTAAGCTTGATGCCGCCAAGGTGCGCTGGATCGTCGATGATGCGGCGAAGTTTGTGGCGCGCGAAGTCAGGCGCGGCAAAACTTATCACATTATCCTCGTCGATCCGCCTAAGTTTGGGCGCGGGCCGGAAGGCGAAGTTTGGGATCTTTTCACGCATTTGCCCGCGCTGCTCAACGATTGCGCCAAGCTGCTGGCGTCCGACGCGGCCATGGTGCTGACGGTGTACGCGATCCGCGCGTCCGCATTGAGTTTCGATCAGTTGATGCGCGATACGCTCAAGGGCAAAGGCGGCACGTTCGATACGGGTGAACTGGCTATTCAAGCGGATGGCGGCCACGCGGTGCCGACGTCGTTGTTCGTCAGATGGAGCGCTATCCCATGAACGCGCCCCAGAACGCACCCAAGGCGATCACCAGTTTGACCAACGATCGCGTCAAAGCCATCCGCGCGCTCGAGATGCGCAAGGTGCGCAAGGAGACGGGGCTGTTCGTTGCCGAGGGCGCGTCGCTGCTCATTACCGCGCGCGATCATGGGTACAGGCCGGAGACAATTGTCTATCAGGCGGGATCGGTCGAAAGCGGGATCAACAAGGGCCTCGTAACTTGGGCGCTGAAGGAAGGCGCGGAAGTGCTCGAAGTGTCTGAAGAGGTGCTTGGCAAACTTGCCTCGAAAGACAATCCGCAAACCATGCTCGGCGTGTTCCGGCAGAAGTTTGCCTCCGCGCCACAGCCCAAGGCGGTCGCCAAGGACGCGACCTGGCTGGCGCTTGAAGAGGTGCGAGACCCCGGCAACCTGGGAACGATTATGCGCACGTGCGATGCAGTTGGTGTTGCGGGCGTCATTCTGATTGGCAACTGTTGCGATCCCTATTCGCTGGACGCCATTCGCGCGACGATGGGTTCCGTTTTTGCTGTGCCAATGGTGAAACTGGAGCGGGAGGCCTTTCTGGCGCTGGCGAAGGCTTGGCCGGGCGACGTGGTGGCGACGCATCTTGAAGGCCGCGAAGATTTCCGTGCAATCAACTATCTGAGCCCTGAGCTTGTGCTTATGGGAAGCGAAGGGCCGGGCTTATCGGACGAGGCCGCAATGGCTGCAACGCGGCGCGTCAAAATCCCGATGTCGGGTGCGCTTGATAGTTTGAACTTAGCAATCGCTTGCGCCTTGATGCTCTATCAGGTGCGTGGCCGGCATTTGAAGATCTGATCATGCGCATCGAATATCACCGCACGCTCATTGCGGACAAAGTCAGGAACGAGGCTTTCTACAAGTCTTTGAAAGCCGTCATCGTGCCGGGCAAAACCACTGTCGCCGATATCGGCGCTGGCACTGGTTTGCTTGGCCTCATGGCGTCGAAGCTTGGTGCGAAAGACGTTTATCTTTTCGAGACGGCGGAAGTTGCGGGCGTTGCCGCCAAAATCCTTAAAGCCAACAACGCCAAGAACTGCCACCTTTTCCCATGCCACTCGACAGACTTTCAAGATCCGCCGCGGGTCGATGTGGTCGTGTCCGAAACGCTCGGGAATTACGCGTTCGAAGAAAACATGATCGATACGCTGAGCGACGCCCGGAAGCGCTTCTTAAAAGACGGCGGCGTGATTATCCCCTCGCGCGTCGCGCAATACGCCGTGCCGGTCGTCGCGCCGCGTATCGATGTGGAACTCGGTGCCTGGGGTGCCGCCGGTAAAGGTCTCGATCTTTCAATCGCGGAAACGATGAGCCGTAACAATGTCTACGTGCGCACTCTGAAGCCCGGCGAACTTCTCGATGGCGGCTTGGCTGCCAAGGAATGGGATAGCGTTGACTTCGGCAATGACCGGCGCGCGGCGCGCAAGGGTGAGGTCAGCTGGCGGCTAAAAAGTAGCGAAACGATTTACGGCTTTGCCTATTGGTGGACGGCAGACTTGGTTGCGGGTGTCAGTTTATCGACGGGGCCCGGTGCGCCGCGCACGCATTGGGAGCAGCTTTATTTTCCCTTGCTGGCGCCGATGCAGGTGGGGCCGGGTCAGTCCGTGTTGTTGTCGCTACGCTCAACGTCGTCGGAGGCGGCGGGTACACATCTTGCCTGGACGGCAGTGCATTCGGGCAAGGACGGCAAATCCATAAGCCGGCAAGCTCTTGATCTTAATAAAGGTCATCTACCGTGACAGCTGACTATGGTGCGGCCATCAAGGCGAAGCTCAGGTTTTTGTTTGATCTCGATGGGTTCGTTTATCGGACCGTTTATTGACAATGGCCGGGCGGCCTTCAGGAGCGGGGCGAGTGCTGCGCTGTCGGGCGTATCGTTGAGATCGCCAGCGACGGCGACGAACTTGAACTGTCTCGGCCGCCGTAGCCTTTGCTCTTGAAGTGGTTGGCCAGCAAAGCTGGCCGCGATTTTCGCGCAGGATGACGGAGCGGCTGTTGCGCGTGTCCACAGGCGTTATCGGCACGGCCGCTCTCGACAGTTGAAGCTGGGCTGCTTAAGTAGCGGCAGCAGTTCCAGTGCTGCGATAATAGCGCTGAGATAGAGGGAGATTTGCGCATGACGGTTTTAATTGTGGGACTCATACTTTTTCTGGGGTTGCATTTGGTGCCGGCCTCCCCGGAACTACGCGCGAGTTTGGTCGAGCGTCTCGGCGCCAATACCTACAAGGCGGTGTTCTCGATTTTGTCGCTCATCGGATTGGCGGTGATCGTACTCGGCTATCATAAGATGCAATTGCATCCGGGCAAGAACCCGGTCCTCTGGGATCCGCCCACATGGACGCGGCACGTCGCGCTTGCTCTCATGTTGCCGTCAATGATCCTGCTCGTTGCGGCTTATGTTCCCTCTCGCATCCGGACGGCAGTCAAGCATCCTATGCTGCTTGCCGTTAAGCTCTGGGCGCTCGCGCACTTGCTGGCGAACGGCGATCTCGCGTCGCTGTTGCTGTTTGGATCGTTCCTCGCCTTCGCCATTTATGACCGCATATCGGTGAAGAGCCGTGGCGCGCTCGGCCCGCTTGGTGACACGCAGCCGAAGGGCATCATGGGCGATGTGGTGGCTGTTGGGGTTGGAACGGCGCTCTACGTGGGTCTGCTGATGGGCGGGCACCAGTGGCTCATCGGCGTTGCGCCGGTCGCCGGTTAGAGCATGATCATTTTGCATTGAAGCGGCGATCGCAATCCGATTCAACGAGGTAAAGGCCCCGGCTCTCCGGCCCGCTAAAGCGGACCTCTGGCCGGGGAAGCGGGTGTTATAATTTTATTGCCTGTCAATCGGCGCAACTGCGTTCCCGGAAGACGCGCTTCTGTGTCTCTGAGTGTAACTCAGGCCGTTGCGAGCGCGGCTATCCGGGATCTTTACCCGTTGCGATTCACACTGAGTTGATCTTGCTTTAGACGTGCGCCGACTATCACTTCGCTTGAATTGGGCTTAGCGGGTGAGGACGACGAACTCGGTGCCCTTGCCCGTCTCTTTGCTGAGTTCGCGGTCGGAAATGATCAACGACATGCCGGGCTTTGCCAGTTCGGCAATGGTGTCTTGGATGTCTTTCGGGATGCGGAATGATTCTAGGGCGACGCGCACAGCCTCGTCGTTAAGATTGGGTACTCTCTGCTCGCGTTGTTTGCGTTTCTTGGACTGTTCCTGGTCGGCCAAAGCAAGCCGCGGGGCTTGCGCGCTGATCAGTTGCCATGAGAAACGATCACCGGTTGCGTCGTAGTCCATTGCGGTTAGGACGTGCGTGCCGATGGCACCGGGGTTGTCGGCGATATCGATGGGTGCTTCGAGCAAAGGTTCGAAACCCTGCCGGACGTAGATCTTTTGTGTCTTGAAGCTGATGAAGACCGACAATGGGCGCGCACGGCGTGCAACGTCCTTCTGAGTTTCGATCAAAGCGGTTTGAGCCGAACGCAACTGCGCGACCGCAGTCTTGACCTCGTCGATGGCGCGGGTCTTGGCGGCTTCTGCGGCAGCATATGTCGCTTGCACATCGGCGATGATCATCTCGCCTTTGGCCGCCTCGGCGCGGGCGACATCAGCCTCGATCGTCAAATCGAGAATGCGATCCTCAAGTTCGGCTTCTTTGTCTTCGGACTGAATGCGCGCTTTGGGATCCGTTATGGGGCTGGCGGCTGTCATGAAGGCGCGAAACTTGTCTATCGCGGCCTTTCTGGCACTGTCCGCCGCCGCCGCATTGCGCAACACGCCCTCGAACGGCTGCCGTGCCGTCTTTAAGCGGGCTTCGGCTTCCTGTGCGGGGCGCAGCGTTGCCTGCGCCTTTTCGCTGGTAGCCGCCTTTTGGGTTTCAGCGGCTTTCATTTCCGATTGCAAACGCTGGATCTTGCTTTGAAGCAATTGGGCGGCTTCAGCCCGTGAGCGGGGCTTTGTTGGCACTGAGCTGTCTGGGATGCTCGCTGACGGCGCTGTTTCGGCCTGCGCGGGCGTCACCGGCATGAACGACGGCAGCTGTACGTCGCCGTCGTCAGGAACATCGTTGGCGGCAATGCGCATATCGCGCGCGCCTGTACTTTGCGCCGGCAGCGAAGAGACGGCCGGCAGTGGTTTTAATAAAAGGTCATCTTCGAATTTGACCGGCGACGTTTCGTCGTTCGTAATGATGATGCGCGCGCCAATTTTTGTTTGCTTGAACAGCGACCGAGCAAAGGATGCCGGCAGACGGATGCATCCGTGCGAGGCGCGATAGCCCGGAACCACGCCTGCATGGAGCGCAATCCCCGACCACGTTACGCGCTGCATGTGGGGCATGGGCGCGCCGTCGTAGATATTGCTTTCGTGATACTCGTGTTTTTCGAGGATCGAAAAGACGCCGGTTGGCGTGTCGAAACCCGGCTGGCCGCTGGAGATACGCGAGGAGGATATTTCTCCAACCCCGTCGATCACACGCACGCGCTGTTTTCTCAGAGAGATAAGAAGTGTCAGCGGGGTCTGGCCGGTTTGAGCCACGGGACGCGGCGACTGCGCAATAGCCTTAATCGCGGGCTTAGATGGAATAGCTGTGGTTTTGCTCTTGGTCGTGGTGTCGCGCGCTTCGGCGTGCAGCATCGTCGCTGACAGCGGCATTATGGCAAGCATAACTGCCATAACCCTTGCCTGGCGGGCGCCAAGATGGCAATTCCCCTGTTTGCCGACTACGCTACTCACGGAACAAATCCACCCCGGCTGGACCCAAAAATCCCAACGTCTGGGACCTTACAACAAGCAACCTACGCTTTAGTTATCAGACAAGACAATCGGCCTGCAACGTCTTGCCCGCCAATTGCGCAACTCGGTGGCTATATGTGGCGATAAATCAACGCTTTGCCGGTAACTATTCAATGTCAACTCAATCGGGACAATCATTTACCAAGCCTTAAGCGGAGGGGCGAATGCGGTTCTGGTGCGGTGGTAGAGACTGGACCCTAGAACTGGGACTAAAGTGGCGCAGCCAATTCAGGAGACACGTCGAATATTCATGTCAGCACAAGCTCCCCTTAAACGGTTTCTCGCTCCCGACATCACCGCCATGAAGGGGGGAGACCCCATCGTGTCGCTCACCTCCTATCATTCCCATACTGCGGCGATTGCCGATAAGTATTGCGATTTCCTGCTGGTAGGCGACAGCCTGGGCATGGTCATGCATGGCTATGAGACGACCGTGCCGGTGCCGCTCGAACTCATGATCATGCACGGGCGCGCCGTTGTCAGGGGATCGAAGCGTGCGCTCGTCGTCATCGATATGCCCTTCGGCACGTACGAGGAAAGCCCGTCGGTTGCCTTTCGAAACGCGGCGCGCGTGATGAAAGAAACCGATTGCGGCGCCGTGAAACTCGAGGGCGGACGGCGCATGGCGGAAACCATCCGCTTTCTCGTGGATCGAGGGATTCCGGTGATGGCGCACATTGGCTTGACGCCCCAATCGATCAATGTGCTCGGGGGATTTAAAACCCAGGGTCGCACCACAGACCAGTGGGCGCCAATTGAAGAAGACGCGCGGCTGGTCACGGAGTCCGGTGCCTTTGCCGTTGTGTTAGAGGCTATGGCCGCGCCACTTGCCGACCGCATCACCAAGTCGATCGCCATCCCAACGATCGGGATTGGGGCGTCCCCCGGGTGCGATGGGCAAATCCTAGTGATGGAAGACATGCTGGGCTTGTCCCCCCGGGTCGCTAAGTTCGTTAAGGAATTTGGAGCCATCGGCAAGGCGATTGAGTCGGCGATCGGCAGTTATGCCCGCGAGGTCAGGGGCCGGACATTCCCCGCTCCAGAGCACACCTACGCTGTAAAAGGCGAAGAATCGTCCCAAACTGCCGGCGGGACACGGCCAGATAGCGCCAGAGTCACGAAAAAGCCGAAAAGTCCCAGCACTTGATGACGCCTGTATTTGATTACAAGCACTTGAAATAAAAGGGCACATAGCTTTTGTGGGGGCACAAAGCGCGCGGGCTTGCCCTGGCCGTCTGCTCAGCTATCTATGCGCGTATCTATGGGCGTATCAATGTGCGCCGAACGGACGCTCGGGACTGACGGCACTTCGCATGGGGCGCCAATGGGTTTTGGGCCTATCATCGCGGACGGGACGAACAAACAAAAAGAATACAAGCGGGAGAGTTGATTACATGGCCGACGATCGCGACAGCCTGTTGCGCGAGGTGGACGAAGAACTTCGGCGCGACCAGATGAACAAAATCTGGGAGCGTTATAGCGGGCTCATTTTCGGCGTTGCCGCTATGATTGTAGCGGGCGTTGGGGGTTACAAGTTTCTTGAAAGCCGCCGCATATCAGCCGCTGAAACAGCGGGAGCTGATTTCACTGCGGCGTCGCAGCTTTCAGCGGATGCCAAGAACGACGACGCGCAAAAGGCTTTCGAGAAGATCGCAACAAGCGGTCCAAGCGGTTACGCGTCTCTCGCTAAAATGCAGGTCGCTGGGGCTCAGGCAAAAGCCGGCAAAACCGCCGAAGCTCTCGCCACGTTCGAAGCACTGGCCAAGGAGCCGGGCGCCGATGATCTGTTGAAAAGCTTTGCACAAGTGCAAGCGGCATCGCTGCGCCTGGGTGAAG
>JANOKW010000279.1:0-2882 GCA_031419475.1 Hyphomicrobium sp.
ATTGATTTTATGGGCGATCATGCCCGGCTATTTCCATACCGCGCCGGCCGCACTGGCCAAGATGCGCACCGATCAGCTTTCGATTGAGAAATCGGGCGGCGGCGCGCCTGCGCAGTTCACGATCGAACGCGCCGAGACGGACCAGGAAAAAGCGCTGGGACTGATGTTCCGCACTGAACTCAAAGACAGCGAAGGGATGCTATTCAACTACGGCCGCTCCTTTGAAGTAACTATGTGGATGCGCAACACGTATATTCCGCTCGACATGGTGTTCATCCGCGCCGATGGGATCATTCACCGTATCGAAGTGCGCGCGGAACCGCTTTCGGAGCGCGTGATTTCTTCCGGAGGCGACGTATCGGCGGTGCTCGAAATTGCAGGCGGAGCGTCCGAGCGGCTGGGCATCACGGCCGGCGACAGGGTGCGTCACATGATCTTCGAAAGCGCCCCGGCACGTTAACGCCACCCCTTAATGCTGGAGTGCGCCTAATTCTGCACGAGCGGTCTCCGGACTATTTATGATCTGGCTTCGATCAGGTCTTGACCCGGCGCTGCGAAACCTCGATATCGTGCCCTATCAATCGTCGGGGCGTAGCTCAGCCTGGTAGAGCATCTGGTTTGGGACCAGAGGGTCGTGGGTTCAAATCCTGTCGCCCCGACCAATTGTCTGTGCCGTTCTATGCTAGCCGATCTATGCTAATTGCGACGAGGTCGCGGTTGTGCGTGGAGGCTCAACCGGATTGCTGGCAGAGACCAACATGAGCGCCCGCATCTTTAAGCCCGCCAAAACCGCGATGCAATCGGGCGAAGCACGCACCAAAGAATGGGTGCTCGAATTCGACTCCGATGTGAAGCGCGAGATTGATCCGCTCATGGGGTGGACGAGTTCTCCGGATACGCAATCCCAAGTGCGCCTGGAGTTTGCCAGCAAGGAAGAGGCGATCGCTTACGCGGTCCGCAATGGTCTCGCGTACACTGTGGTTGAACCCAAGCCCCGTCAGCCGGTTAAAAAATCTTACGGCGAGAACTTCAAGTTCGGCCGCATGGGCAGCTGGACGCATTAGATTCGGCATTTGCCGATTGCCGATCCGCTGCGGAGAGCCACCGTCAATGCCCTCGCGTACAATCAATTGCTTGATCTGGGCCGCAGTGCTCCTGCTCATAGCGGGGCTCGCCCTGCAAACTCGTGACAATCTCGATATGTATTTCATGGGCGTCGGTAAGCTCGAGGTGCGCGCGGCGCCTGAAGACGGCACTGTGTTCCTGCGCTGGCGCGGCAAGATCGACGCGCCAATGGCGAGCCGGATCACGGAAGTCTTTGAGCGCTACAAGGGCGCGGCGCGCAAGTTTGTCCTGTCACTTTCCTCGCCCGGAGGATCACTCGATCATGGATCGAGGGTCGTGCGGCTGTTGCGCAAAATCGGCGAAACCCATGAAATTGAAACTGTCGTTGAAGCAAGACGGCATTGTGCGTCGATGTGTGTGCCGGTGTACCTTCAAGGGCAGCGCCGCAGGGCGGCCGAAAATGCCAATTTCATGTTCCATGAAGTGAGCTTCAGAGAGTCTTTTTCCAGTGATGACCTCGACGTGCCGGAAGCTGCCAAGGACTCCGCGACGGATCAATTATTCGCCAAGTATTTCGCTCCAGCCGGTGTGCCGGAGGACTGGATTCGCAAAGTGCGGAGTGACATGACTGGCGGCCGGGATATTTGGAAAACTGGCCGCGAGCTGATCGATGAGGACGCGGGAATCGTGCAGGAAGTGAAGCAATAGTCATAAGACGCTTGGCTGTGTGACCACCCGGTTAGGACGACTACTGCCTACTGCCTACTGCCAACTGCCTACGTCTTCAAATGAACAGCACAATCGCCTTCTGCACTGTCTTGGCAATGCCCCAGGCAAGCGGAATGCCGACGAACAGCCAGAAAAGCGCGGCCTTTGCGTCAAGCCCGCCTCTGCCGATCCCGAAAGATCCCGTCGTCACGGTGGCTCCGGCCGCCTTGAGCTTGGCTTGCTCGGCGGCGACCTCGGCGTCGCTCATGTGATATTTGTGATCTACAGGGCGCACGAGCAGGTTGGCAACGAACCCGACACCAAGCATGCCAGCCAGAATGAAGAAAATCGGACTGTAGATCTGATCCGGGGGAATGCCAGCTGCCTGGCGCGTGTCATGCAGATAATTGACGACGACGGGACCGAGAATGCCGGCCGTCGACCACGCGGTCAGCAGGCGCCCATGAATGGCGCCGACGAATTGCGTGCCGAACATATCGGCGAGATAAGCTGGAATGGTCGCAAAGCCGCCTCCGTACATGGACGCGATGACGCAGAAGGCCGCGACGAATATGGCAAGTACCTTCCAATCTGCCGACTGTGAGGCCAGCACGTATAACGCGGCACCGAGCGTGAAGAAAATGAAGTAGGTCACCTTGCGTCCAAGCGCGTCGGACGATGATGCCCAAACGATGCGGCCAAAAATGTTGAACAGAGAGATGAGCCCGACAAATCCAGCGCCGACCGCGGCGGCGGAAGCGGCGAGTGCCGCGTCTTTCTTCATGTCGAGGTAGCCAAGCTCAGGTTTGCCAGCGAGGACACCTCCGAACGTTTCCTGTAACATCGGAGACGCGGCACCGATAATACCAATTCCTGCCGAGACGTTCATGCACAGCACGATCCAGAGCATCCAGAAGGCGGACGTCTTATGCGCGTCCTTCAAGTGCACGTGGTTCGACGTGATCATGGCATTGCCATTCGCAGGCGGCGTCCACCCTTCAGGTTTCCATCCAGCGGGCGGCAGGCGGTAGGCGAATGCGCCGATCATCATGAAGAAGAAATAGATCGCGGCCATGGCAACAAACGTTTGCCACACGCCGGGATCAGTT
>JANOKW010000280.1:0-3646 GCA_031419475.1 Hyphomicrobium sp.
GGCCGTCGGGATCATGATCCCGCGTGGTCCCTACGAGTGTAGGTGGGCACCATATGTCCGGAACCACGGCTCCGGCCAGAGACAGCACCCTTGCGGATCTTATAGGCCCCCGGGTCATTTGCCCCTAACGAGCCCCGCAGCCCCTTTGATGTAGTGCAAAGGTGTTAGGAAATCCAGGGCTGCGCTCACCATTTTGCTGGCGCGCGGCCGCTCCACCAACCCCACGCGCGTTACAACTCCCATAGCCAATGGCTCACAGCGGCCAGTACAACAAGCCAAATTGCGACAATCACAACAGCGGCATACTTGTTCAGGGGCAGACGTGCGCCCGGAATGACCCGCGCCCGATGTTCGGCCATGACCTCGGCCGGGATCATGCGCCGCACCGCCCACAGGCCAATCGGTAGCAGAATAACTTCGTCGAGATATCCGATTACGGGGATAAAATCCGGGATCAGATCGATAGGACTCAGAGCGTATGCGACGATGAAGACGCCGAGCATCTTTGCATGCCACGGCGTGCGCGGGTCACGCACTGCAGACGCGAGCACAACGATTTCCGATTTAAGGGCGCGAGCCCAGGCCGTAATTCTGGCACGCAGGTCATCAAACATGGGCAAAGCGCATTGAGAGCAAGATCTCAAACATTAACCGGACCGCCCGTCACTCACGAACCTGTTTTGCGGCCGTTCTCGCTGCGGCTGCCATCTTTTGGAGAGTTGTTATCTTTGGACGATTTAGCATTTTCTGCGACGGATTTCAGCTTTTCGGTTCCGTCCTCAAGCAGCTCGTCAATGTCGGCGCGCGCGTCAAACAATTCGTCGGCAATTGTCAACGCAGCCATGAGCACCAAGCGCTCGTCGCCCGCCTGCCCGTGCTCGCGCATCAAGATGTCGAGCTTTGTCTTGAGATAATTGGCAACCGCTTCGAGCCGCTCAACGTCGGCATCGCCGCATTCGAAGCGGTATGATCGTTTATTGAAGGTGATGGCAACCTGGGCCAACGGCTCTGCCGGCGGATAGCCGCCGCTCCCCCAACTTGTGAAAGCATCAAGACTCAAGATTATGCAGCGAATCGATAACCCAATCAATGCGATTGATGATTTCTTCGTGTTTTTGCTCAAGGTTCGCGATTTTGGCGCGCGCCGCAGCTAATTCAGCTTCGAGCCGCGCGTTTTCGCTCGCGAGATCAACGCCAAGCTTGGCCTTTGGCGCGGCTTTCCCGGCGTCGCTACGCTTTGTTTTTGCCGTGTTGCGTTCAGCCATTGCCTAACTTCCGATCGCCGCCCGCACTTCTTGAACACAGGCGGCCAACTGGCCCGCAGAAGTCCACGTTACGTGCCAGATGCGAACCGCGTCAACCAAGGACCGATCACGACACAAACCCTACCGTGGAAAGTCTGACAGATGAGCTGCAAACCTTGTTGCGAATGTGCCCCGATTGACGCATTGACAGGGATATGACGCCTCCCGTTAATGGCGCGCGTTGGCTGCCTCAGTGGTTCGCCCGTGGCTATCAGGCAACTAAGTTCAATCCATTCTCGCAATTGAGATTATCCTCTGGAGGACACGATATGGCTGTTAAGGTCGCGATCAACGGTTTTGGCCGGATTGGCCGCAACGTGCTGCGCGCGATTCTCGAAAGCGGCCGCACGGATATTGAAGTGGTTGCCATCAACGACCTCGGCCCCGTCGAGACAAATGCTCACCTCCTGCGTTTCGATAGCGTGCACGGGCGCTTCCCCCACACGGTGACAGTATCGGGCGACACCATCGATGTCGGCCGCGGCCCCATCAAAGTGACGGCTATCAAGAACCCCGCCGAACTTCCGCACAAGGCGATGGGCGTCGATATCGCACTCGAATGCACGGGCATCTTCACCGCCAAGGACAAGGCAGCAGCCCATCTCACAGCCGGTGCCAAGCGCGTCTTGATTTCAGCCCCCGGCGAAAATTCGGACCTCACCGTCGTCTACGGCGTCAATCACGACAAGCTGACTAAAGAGCACCTGATCGTTTCAAACGCCTCGTGCACTACGAACTGCCTCGCGCCGGTTGCTAAGGTGTTGCACGACCTCGTCGGCATCGACAGGGGCTTCATGACCACCATTCACGCCTACACAGGCGATCAGCCAACGCTCGACACCATGCACAAAGATCTCTATCGCGGCCGAGCCGCCGCCTTGTCGATGATCCCGACCTCAACCGGCGCCGCCAAGGCCGTTGGCCTCGTCCTGCCGGAATTGAACGGCCGCCTCGACGGTACCGCCATCCGCGTGCCGGTGCCCAATGTTTCGGTCGTCGACTTCAAATTCAACTCGAAGCGCGAAACCACGGTTGCCGAGATCAACGCCGCAGTGCTCAAGGCTGCGGCATCGAACCAACTCAAGGGCATCCTCGGCACCACCGATCAGCCGAATGTGTCGTGCGACTTCAACCACGATCCCCGCTCGTCGATCTTCCACCTCGACCAGACCAAAGTCATGGACGGCACCCTCGTGCGCGTGCTGTGCTGGTACGACAACGAGTGGGGCTTCTCCAACCGCATGGCGGATACGGCGGTGGCAATGGGGAAGTTGATATAGGCGGGGTTTGAGCCGCGCGGGCCGGCGTGCTAAGCTGCCTGCCATGACAGCCATCACGCGAACCCGCCCCGCGACCTACGCCGAAATCGAGGCACTTCCGCCGCATGTCACCGGCGAAATACTGTTTGGTGTGCTGCACACGCATCCAAGGCCAGCACCTAGGCACACGCGCGCGTCTTCGCGCCTCGGCGCAGTAATTGGCGGTCCTTTCGATATTGGTCCAGGCGGACCCGGCGGTTGGGTCATCCTGGATGAACCCGAGTTGCACTTAGGCGCGCATGTGATCGTGCCCGACATTGCCGGATGGCGGCGCGAACGGCTGCCCAAGTTGCCAGAGACGGCCTTCTTCGAGACCGCGCCCGATTGGGTGTGCGAGGTGCTCTCGCCCTCAACCGCCCGCATCGACCGCACCGACAAGCTCGCAATCTACGCGGCCCACGGAGTCGGGCATTGCTGGCTCGTCGATCCGGATGCGTTGACGCTTGAAGTGATGGCGCTGACCGGCACCAACTGGCTGCGTGTGGCGGCCTACAAAGACGCCGATCTCGTGACCGCGCCGCCGTTCGAAGCACACTCGTTCGCGCTCGATGTGCTGTGGCCGGAGGATGAGCGGGCGGGTTAGCGGCAACCGCCGCCCATTTCCAGACGCCCCGGGGGCCAGCGCTCATCGAGGTCGCGGGCGACGCGGAAGCCGCGCTTAGGCCACCTGCCGGGCGTGGGCGATTTCGCGCTTCGTGACGGGGCGCACGTCGCCTGATTCAAGCGTTACGACGCCGATGGTGTCGCCGGTCAACGTCATAAACTCGACCTCGTAGGCCTTGCCATCGGCATAGACGTGCACGACGGTGCCGAGGTCGCCTTTGGAAAGGCCATTCTCTGCAAGGTCTCGCAACAGTGCGATCATGCGCCTGCCCCGCCCGCATAATACCAACCTTCATTGATGCTGACCTGTGAGGACCCAATCGCGGGTACCGATGGAAGCGATGCGGCCGGTTTCGGCGATGAGCTTGTTCCAAGCGTCGCAGCACGCATCGCAGATGTCTTTGTATCCTTCGAATACGC
>JANOKW010000281.1:0-1788 GCA_031419475.1 Hyphomicrobium sp.
CCCCACGCCGTGACAGTGGAGCAAGGGGTCAGACCCGCAGAGTCTGACCCCGCCGAGAGAGACACATGCCCGAAACAGAAATCCGCAACTTCAACATCAATTTCGGGCCGCAGCATCCAGCAGCGCACGGCGTTTTGCGCCTCGTGCTGGAACTGGACGGCGAAGTGGTGGAGCGCGTCGATCCGCATATCGGGCTTCTGCATCGCGGCACGGAAAAGCTGATCGAGCACAAGACGTATCTGCAGGCGATTGGTTACTTCGACCGGCTCGATTACGTCGCGCCGATGAACCAGGAGCACGCGTTCTGCTTGGCGGCAGAAAAGCTGCTCGGCCTCGACGTGCCGCGCCGCGCAAGCCTCATCCGCGTTTTGTATTCCGAGATCGGGCGCATCCTCTCGCATCTTTTGAACGTCACAACGCAAGCCATGGACGTTGGCGCGCTGACGCCGCCGCTGTGGGGTTTCGAAGAGCGCGAAAAGCTCATGGTGTTTTATGAGCGCGCCTCGGGTTCGCGCATGCATGCCAAGTATTTTCGCGTCGGCGGTGTGCATCAGGATCTTCCTGAAAAGCTGGTCGACGACATCGCGGCGTGGTGCGATCCGTTCCTCAAAGTCGTCGATGACATCGACCATCTCCTGACCGAGAACCGCATTTTCAAGCAGCGCAACGTCGATATCGGCGTGGTCAAGCTCGACGACGCGTTCGCTCTAGGTTTTTCGGGCGTCATGGTGAGGGGCAGCGGCGCGGCGTGGGATTTGCGCAAGTCGCAGCCTTACGAGTGTTACTCGGAACTCGATTTCGATATTCCAATTGGCAAGAACGGCGATTGCTACGATCGCTATCTCATCCGCATGCAGGAGATGCGCGAGAGCGTGAAAATCATGAAGGCCTGCTGCCAGAAGCTGAAGTCAGCGGACGGGCGGGGGCCGCATGTCGCGGACGCCAAGAAAGTCGTGCCGCCGACACGGGGCGAGATGAAGCGCTCGATGGAAGCGCTGATCCATCACTTCAAACTTTATACCGAAGGGTTCCACGTGCCGGCTGGTGAAGTCTATGCCTGTGTTGAGGCGCCCAAAGGCGAGTTTGGCGTTTATCTCGTGGCGGATGGATCGAACAAACCCTACCGCTGCAAGATCCGTGCGCCGGGATTTCCGCATTTGGCCGCGATGGATTTCTTGAACAAGGGTCACATGCTGGCGGATGTGAGTGCGATTTTGGGAAGCATCGATATCGTGTTCGGGGAGATTGATAGGTGAAATTGAGATTGCTTGTTGTGTCGGCTTTGCTTGCCATACCAGTGGCAGCTGCGAGCAGCGATGGAAAGATTGGGTCGGTGTTGGCTGAAGGTTACGAGATAAAAGCAGCCTACATATCCGAAGGTAAGACCAAATACGTTCTGCAAAAGGGCTCGTCAGTTTCCAAGGCAAAGTGCCGCCGGTCCAAGTGTCCGCGTTTGTTCGTTCTTTAAATCTTGCCGTGGGTTCCCGCCTTCGCGGGAATGACGTCAGAGGGTTGGTAACTCGGAGCCGGGATGTCACACGTTTCGTATTTTGAACCCGCACATTGAAGGCGAGGTGACACGTGCAAACAACTGATACCAACCTTCCTTGAGGCTGACTCTTGTGGCGCCGGGGGTTCCCTCGGGAGACATCCTGTGATTCCGTCTCGGATCGGGCAACTAATTCGGGCGGAGAACAGGATGGCAGCGGCGGTTGAGCTTCGAGACGACTTTAGCGCGTCAGATTTGCGTCATCTGGCAGCCAAGTCCAAAGATGCGAACCAGGCCCG
>JANOKW010000282.1:0-8963 GCA_031419475.1 Hyphomicrobium sp.
GAGTTCAAGGCCGCAGAGTTTGTACGTCGGTCGCCGGAAAAAGTTCGGGTAGACAAACGGGGGATGTCGCCGTGACGACGTTAAACTCTGCTGACGTGGCCAACCGCTACGCCAAGCCAATTCGAAGCATGGTCCTGACGTCGATCATGGCTTTAACACTCGCTGGTTGTGAGACGGGAAGCAGCCTCTTGAGCGGCGGCGGGGACGGAACCGCGCCACAAGCGGGTCTTGCCAATCCAACCGCGCCTCTGCCCGGCAACGTGCAAACGGCCAAATTAGAAATAGCACCTGTAATCGGCGCACCTGAAAGTGTCTCTCGAGACCTTCAAGCTCAGCTTACAACCGCTATCGAGCGCAACAAGATCTCGGTTGCCCGCGGTCCAAGCGGCAAGGGCGAATACACCTTGCGCGGCTATGTGGTGGCGGCGCGCGAGAAAACCGGCTCAAAGATTTCCTATATCTGGGATGTCACCGATCAGACCGGTAAACGCGCCAATCGCATCACAGGTGAAGAACTAGCCGTTGGATCACCTTCGGCCGATCCGTGGTCGACGGTTAGCCCGCAGATCGTGCAGGCTATCGCCGACAAGACGGCGGCACAGATCACCACTTGGCACCAAGGCGTCTCTGGAACGCCGGTTGCAAGCAACGCGGCTTCTTCCGTAACCCCAGGTAATTCGGCGGCAACCACCGCCGCAACACAAGCCGTAGCCGCTGCCGGGCAAGCGCCTGCGGCAGCGATCGCTAAAAACGCCGTCGCAACAGCGCCAGCGCCAGCGGCAACAACAGCCGCACTTACTCCGGCGGCAACAACAACTGCGACAACCGGCAGCATCGAGTCACCAGGGCCTTCTATAACAACCGTTCCCTTGGTCACCGGCGCTCCCGGCGATGGCAGCCGGTCGCTGACAACCGCGATACAGCGGGAATTGACCAAAAACGGCGTGGCCTTGACCGATGCGCCGGCAGGTCCCGCTTACAAGGTCGAAGGCAAGGTTGTTATGGGCCAAGGCAAAGACGGCAAACAGCCGATCCAAATCGATTGGAACGTGCTCGATCCGAAAGGCAAGAAACTCGGCACCGTGTCTCAGAAGAACGAAGTGCCGCAAGGTTCGCTTGACGGCACGTGGGGCAAAACGGCCGATGTTGCGGCCGCTGCTGCGGCCCAAGGCATCGTCAAGCTTCTGCCCGCCAACAAAT
This sequence comes from Hyphomicrobium sp., assembly GCA_031419475.1. Classification (GTDB taxonomy): domain Bacteria; phylum Pseudomonadota; class Alphaproteobacteria; order Rhizobiales; family Hyphomicrobiaceae; genus Hyphomicrobium_B. The sequence goes on from JANOKW010000282.1 coordinate 1,201, forward strand.
AAAGCTGTCAGAACCGTTTCGACGCCCAAGTTTAACTGCGTATTCAGTGAGTAACGCGATTAGCGGGCCCGGGCGGTTGCCACCATCGGGCCTGCTTGCTAGAAGCCGCTTGAGAGACGCCAGTTTGGGCCCGTTCGGGGACTTATCATGCCCTTTGATGCCCGGGACGGAAACGCCCCTAAAGAGAGCCGGGGAATACACGCAGTGAAGCTCGTCGCCGGCAACAGCAACCGCCCTCTCGCCGACGCGATCAGCGCATACTTGAAACTCCCTTTGACCAAAGGCCAAGTGAAGCGCTTCGCCGACCTTGAGATCTTCGTTGAGATTCAAGAGAACGTGCGCGGTCAGGACGTCTTCGTCATCCAATCGACGTCTTTTCCGGCGAACGACAACTTGATGGAACTCCTCATCCTCGTTGACGCCCTGAAACGCTCATCCGCGCGGCGCGTAACGGCCGTCGTCCCATACTTCGGCTACGCCCGCCAAGACCGCAAACCCGGCCCGCGCACGCCCATTTCCGCCAAGCTCGTCGCCAATATGATCGAGCGCGCAGGCGCGGATCGTGTCCTTACACTCGATCTTCACGCCGGGCAGATTCAGGGTTTCTTTGACATCCCCACCGACAATCTGTTCGCAGCCCCCGTCATGACGCGCGACATCGAGGAGACCTTCGGCAAGTCGGACGATGTTGTCGTCGTGTCGCCCGACGTCGGCGGCGTGGTGCGCGCACGCGCACTTGCCAAGCGCATCAACGCGCCGATCGCCATCTGCGACAAGCGCCGCGAAAAGGCCGGCGAGAGCGAAGTCATGAATGTCATCGGCGAAGTCGATAAGAAGCGCTGCATCTTGATTGACGATATCGTCGATAGCGGCGCAACGCTCGTCAATGCGGCCGAGGCTTTGCTGAAGAACGGCGCGACGGAAGTTTCAGCTTACATTACGCATGGCGTACTCTCGGGCGGTGCCGTCAATCGCATTCAGAACTCGCGGCTCAAGTCGCTCGTTATTACGGACTCGATCCTTCCGACCGAGGCAATCAGAACCGCCAAGAACATTCGCGTCCTGTCGATCGCCAAACTCATCGGCGAAGCCATCGCCCGCACCAGCCGCGAGGAAAGCGTCTCGAGCTTGTTCTATTGAATCTCCCTCGCCCCATTGCTCTTCACTTGCAATGGGGAGAGGGTTGGGGTGAGGGGCAGCCGCTTGTGAAAGGATCTCCAATGCGGCTCCTCGTTACAGGTTCTCACGGACAGGTCGCCCGGTGTTTTCTCGAAGCCGCGCCAGCCTCTCCTGGCATAACGGCGTGTGCCATCGGCCGGCCCGCCCTCGATATCTGCAGCACGCCAACGATCGAACGCGCCATCGCCGATATTCGACCCAACGTTATTATCAACACGGCCGCTTATACCGCCGTCGATGACGCGGAGGGCGAACCAGAACGCGCGCATGCATTGAATTGCGACGGTGCGCGGCTGATGAGTGAAGCCGCAAACCGGCGCGGCGTGCCGATCATCCACATCTCGACCGACTATGTGTTCGATGGCCAGAAGGCTTCAGCCTATTTGGAAATCGACGCGACAACGCCAACGTCTATCTACGGGCGCACCAAGTTAGACGGCGAACGCGCGGTGGCTGCGGCCAATCCTAAGCACATCATCCTGCGCACGGCCTGGGTCTACAGTCCGTTCGGCAAGAACTTCGTGAAAACGATTTTGAGCAACGCGGCCAAAGGTAACCCTCTGCGCGTAGTCGAAGACCAGATCGGCAGCCCGACTTACGCTCCCCATCTCGTCGAAGCCATACTAGCGATCGCTGAACAGATAACTGGACCTGAGGCCCGGACCGATGCTTGGGGAGTTTACCACGCAGCAGGCCAAGGTGCGGCGAGCTGGTTTGACGTCGCGCGCGAGATCCTGGCCCAATCAAAAGCCGTGGGCGGACCTCAGACTGCGCTCTCCGCCATCGGCTCAGATGGATATCCGACGCGCGCGACGCGCCCGAAAAACTCGATACTCGATTGCACGAAGATGAAACGCGTGTTCGGCGCAGAACTGCCGCCCTGGCAGGCGGGCGTCGCGCAGTGCGTCAGGCGGCTGCTTGAGCAGTCTGCCGCCTAACGGTTCGCAGACGGTTATGGAGTGTAGCCCGGCGGAAAAACAGGCGGCGTGTAAGTCAAAGTCCCTGCCAAGAACCAGAGCAGGAATAACACCACTGGCACGTGGATGACGAACTGCAGGAACGTGAAGCCAACCACATCGCGAGCTTTCATACCCAGAATGCCGAGCATCGGCACCATGAACAGCGGATTGATCAGATTGGGTAGCGCCTCAGCCGCGTTATAGACCTGCACCATCCAGCCGAGATGCACCTGAAGCTCATTCGCGGCCTTCATGACATAGGGCGCTTCGAGCAGCCATTTGCCTCCGCCAGACGGCACGAATAGGCCGAGAACTGCAGAGTAAATCCCGACGACGACGGGGAAGGTGCTTTGCGTTGTTGTATTAATGAAGAAGTGCGCGAGTTGATCGGAGACGCTGACACCGGCTGCGTTCTTGGCCGTCGTCAGGATCGCGGCAATAGACCCGTAAAGCGGATATTGAATTAGAATTCCGCCGACCGCTGGCATCGATTTCCCAACCGCATTCAAGAAGCTTCGCGGCCGCCAGTGTAACAGCAGAGCCAACGTGACGAAGAAGAAGTTATAAGTGTTGAGATTGGAGACGACGGTGATCACGCTCTGCGTCGCGAATTCGCGCGAGAACCACAATACCGATAAGGCGACCAGCGCGATTGTGAGAAGAGGCGAATATTCCATCCATTCGGACGGCTTGGTCGGCCGGGCGACGCCGTCGGTCTCGCGGCTTATTTTAGCGCCGATCTGCTCGGCCGTCACAGCGTTGCCGCCCGATGGTGCGGATAGATAAGCAATCACCACCGACAATAGAAGAATGATGGCGCACATCACCATCGACTGCCACAAGAAGATCGTTTCGGTCAGCGGAATGACGCCGGTAATACTGATGATATTCTTCGGCAAGCTTGCGGCGTTGGCTTGCAACTGCGCGGCGGACGATGAGAGGCCGAGCGCCCACGTCGCGCCGAGTCCCAAGTATCCGGCAGCGCTTGCCGCGCGAATGTCCATCTGGAGTTCCGTACGCCGCGCACAGGCACGCACAAGGAAAGCTCCGAAGATGAGACACATGGCCCAGCCTATGAGCGAGACGAGCATACTCGTCGTGGCAATGAACGCGACGGCACCGCGTCCCGTTTTCGGTATGCTCCCCAGCCAATCGATAAAGCGGGCGACCGGCGGCGAGATGGCAACGACATAGCTCGCAACCACCATCAGAACCATTTGGAAAGTGAAAACTATAAGGCTCCAATACCCGTCTCCAAACGACTTGCCGATGTCGCTCGGCGAGGCCCCGTTGACGAACGCCGCCAGGGCGACGATCACAACCGCCAATGCACCAAACACGAATGCGTCGGGAAACCAGCGCTCGGCGATGCCGGTAAACTTCAGTGCCCAGCGCGCGAGTGTCCCTTCCGCGGCAGACGACGGTTCGTGTTTTTTCTGCATGCGCTTCCCCCCAGGGTATCCTGAACGACCTTATACTGTGTCCACATCCATGACGCCTCCTCCCAAAAGACTTAAAAAGCACAAATTCGATGGGGAAAGTGGCGCGGCACCAACTCCGCATACGGGCCGGGGTGTAGGCAGCCACATTTGGGGCAGATAGATTGAGGGATCAATTAGATTCGTGGCGCCGTGTGCGCGTATCGACCGGGAAAGCGACAAGAATGGCTCGCTCACGCATACTCGTTGCTCTCGCATTGTTTGCCGCGATATCCGCAGCGACTCAATCGGCATTTGGCGAATGGGTGCCCAAAGCCACTACGCCCGAGCCGGCAAAAAGCGAGACGGGTCCCATACCCGCGCCTGATGCGCCGGCCGCTGATCCGCTGACAGCCGCCCTGCGCCTGAAGCTCGGCACCCCTCCCGCCAACCCGAGTGACGAAGACCAGCGCGAGTCTGCAGCCCTCACAGCATTCTACGAAGGCCGGAACGCTTCGCCACTCTGGGTCACGCCAACGGGGCTCAACGACAAGGCCAAATCCGCGATAACGGAAATCCAGAACGCGGGTGCTTACGGCCTTGATGCAAAGACGTTTGTCCTGCCCATCTCAACGGACGGGACCACGGCCGAAATGCTGGCTGAGGCCGAGTTGAAACTTTCCGCCGCCGCATTGCTTTATGCGCGGCATGCGCGCGGCGGGCGCATCATGAAGCCAGCAGCAATGCTGAACTCGAACATTGATCGCAGGCCGCAGCTTATCGATCCCAAACTCGTGCTCGACGGCCTCTCACACCAAGACGATACGGGCGCTTATCTGCGATCTCTGCACCCCAAGCACGCGCAATTCGAGAAGCTTCGCCAAGCTTATGTTACGGCACTTGGCACCAAAACAGGAAGTGCAGACAAGCCGCTCTCCGCTGCTGCAAAGCGGCTCCGCGCCAACATGGAACAATGGCGCTGGATGAACGAGGACATGGGCGACGTGCACGTCCTGAACAATATCCCAGAGTTCATGCAGTACGTTTACAAGGGTGGCGAAATCATCCGCTCGGAGAAAATTGTCGCCGGCATGCTGGATAAGCAGTCGTCGATTTTTTCCAGGCCCCTAAAGCACGTCGTTTTGAGACCGCAGTGGCGCGTGCCGGAATCCATCAAAGTCCTCGAACTCTGGCCGAGCCTGCGCCGCGGCGGCGGCCTCATGCGCCAATATGGTCTTCAACTTGAGACCAAAGACGGCAAGTCTGTCGACTGGCGCAAGATCGACTGGAGCAAAGATGACATCCGCAAATACGAGGTAACCCAGCCACCCGGTGGCAGCAGCGCACTCGGCGTCGTGAAATTCTCATTCCCCAGTCAGCATACGATTTTTATGCATGATACGCCCGACAAATGGATGTTCCGGAGTGCGCAGCGCACCTTGAGCCACGGCTGCTTGCGCGTTCAAAAGCCGGTTGAACTTGCAGAAATCATGCTGCGCGAGGGCAACGGTTGGACGCGCGAAAAAATGCTGGAGCAGATGAAATCAGGCCAGCTCAACAATGAGGTGGTGATCGAGAAGCGCATTCCCATCCACTTGACGTACTTCACTGCCTGGGTTGACGCGAGCGGCAAGACTAAATTTTTCGGTGACATCTACGGTCACGAAAAGCGCATTACGCAGGCCCTCGACGGCGATTGGGCCAAAATCGCCAAGGGCCGCGATCATCTCGCCGCGCCGCAACCTAACTTCAATCCCAAAGCGCCAGTTCCTCAAGTTGCCCAGCAGCAGCGCCGCCGCAAGCTCGAGACAACAGGCGGAATCATAAGCGACGTGCTGGGACTGAGTTTTTGAGACACTTCCCTTGTCCTATCAACCGGGCACATGTCTCGCGATCAAACGGCCACGACGAGTTTCCGCAGCAGCTGGCGTGACCGAGTGCTCAGTCTCGGATGGCTGCGGCTGTGCTGCTATGCTAGCAATACGGCACTTTCGATCGAGATTCGGAACGCGGCACCACAGAAGCTATTGAAAATAAGCGAAATTTGAGTAACAGGCGTGCCAACGTCAGGTCCCTAGGTGACAATATGCCGAACTATACCCACGCACCAATTGAAGAGGCCTTGTGCGAATTCACGTTCGCGCCTGCCTCGCCTTTGGAGCAATGGGACATGACCTTGCCCGGCCGCATGTTGTATCACCCTGACATCAAAGATATTTACGTTGGACAATCGCGCCAGCAGACGGTGCAACAGATCATGTCCGACGTGATGGGTGGGCCAAACGCACCGCCGAACGTCGCATTAAGCAGCACGCTTCTGCGAGTCCTCATCCCTACCGCCGATCAAAAGGCCGTTCTCGGGATCGGCCCCAACACCATTTCCATCAGTTCCTTGCGGCCATATGAAGGCTGGAACACCGCCTTCAAGGCCCGCATTAAGCAAGCCCTCGATGCCTATCACCATGTTGCCAACCCCACGACGGTCATCCGAATTGTACTCAAATTCATCAACCGTATTGTCGTCCCAGCGCCGGGAACGACGCAGGCTGCAAAATTTCTTCGCGATATAATACCGACCATTGAGGCCAACCCCGAAAATGCCGACGCTTTCATAGCCACGCTAAGCTCGTACAATGTGCGCAAAGAGTACACGACTCCAGATCAAACAAAGATCTACATAACCCATGCCACTCTACAACCCGCCGATCCGGTGAACACGAGCGAATATCTCCTCGATATTGAGGTTGTATGGGACCACAGCCCAATAACCGATTTTGCACGTGCTTTGGACAAAGTTGATGAGCTTCACTCAATCGAAGGTGCAATCTTTGAAGCCGTAATCACTGACGACGCGCGGAGACTGTTTAATGCAGCTTAAACGCACTATGCCCCTTGCCGACAAGCCAGCGGCGTCGCAGTCGATCCGACAGTATTATTTGGCGGACGTCGCTACCGCGAGTTTCGTCGTGACACTTGCGCTCACCTATCCACTGCAGGGCAAAGCTACTCAACCCCTTCGACTTAGCGCCAACATGCAACAGGAAGGCACGCACCCAACACTAGTGATCGCCTCGCGACCGTGCACACCCCGACGACGTTCACGCCTCACAAATTTCGTGCAAAAGTTACATGAACAGATTACTCCCGAACAGTGGGCTGGAACGCCGCGCGATTTGTCCTCAAATATTAATCGGCTTGTTTATGGTGGCTAATGGCAACTGCTTATTTTGCCGATACTTGGTATTGGGTGGCACTTCTCGCCAAGATGGACTCGGCACATGCGGTCGCGATCAACCTTAGCGATGAACTCGCCGACGAACCAATCGTGACCAGTCAAATGGTACTCGACGAACTGCTCGGCACGTTCACAAAGCAAAGCACCGCGCACCTTCGCATCATAGCGCTTCAGCTCATCGACGGCTTTGTTGACCTGGGCGTCACCGTCGTCGCACAAACCCCCGACCAGTTCAGCGAAGCAATCGCGTGTTATCGCAAATATTCCGACAAGCTATGGAGTCTCACGGACTGCGCTTCGATAAACATAATGACAAGCCAGAACATCCAAATCGCCCTGACCAACGATCATCATTTTGAACAGGCAAAATTCACAATTCGCAACGGCTAGATCGGCGGGTGTTCTTGCGCCCGGGGTCCCGCAAGGGTATCGCAATGCAAAAATAAATACGTCAAATCAATGAATTAACAAATACATTGTAGCCCCAGCCCCATCCGCGCATCCCGTTGCACTTGCCTCGAAACCCACGTATAACCCGCCCATCTCATGAATAACTTATGAGACGCCGCCCGGCACCCTTGGAGGCCGGCTTGCGGCTTTTCCGGTTGCCCGTACTCGAAAGGGCAGCCCAACACCCGGAGTACTGCCATGTCTGAGCTCACATCGCTCAAGGCTACGGCGCGTCCGCGTGCAGGCAAGGGGGCCGCACGCCAATCGCGCCGCGACGGAAATGTACCAGCCGTTATCTACGGCGACAACAAGACCCCTGAAACGATCGCCATTGATTACAGCACGCTGTGGAAGCAGGTCATCAAGGGCCACTTCACGTCGACAGCGTTCGAACTCGATGTCGATGGCACCAAGCACATCGTTCTCGCCCGCGACCTGCAGGTCGATCCCGTGCGCGATATGCCGATCCACGTCGACTTCCTGCGTGTCGGCAAGGATGGCATCATCTCTGTCTCGGTCCCG
>JANOKW010000283.1:0-4133 GCA_031419475.1 Hyphomicrobium sp.
CTGAACTTGGCGTTGTCGATGCCCATGAAATAGACGAGCTCGGCTTTATAATCCTCTTTCAAGCTCGAAACGCACAAGGCACCCGCTGTCTGCGCTAGTCCTTCGATAATGAGGACGCCAGGCATGACTGGAAATTGAGGAAAGTGACCTTGGAAAAACGGCTCGTTGATCGTCACGTTTTTGACGCCAACGCAGCTCTCGTCGCCTTTCATGTCGTACATTCGATCGACAAGCAGCATGGGATAGCGATGCGGCAGCAGTTTCATCACGCGCATGATGTCTGCTGTGCCCATTGTCGGTTCTGCCGTGCCCATTGTCTGTTCTGCTATGCCCGTTGTCTGTTCTGCAGCCGTCGTATCGCCCATCATCTGCTCGCCCATAACGTCATCACTCCAGAGGAAACTGGCCCTCGCAACTCTATATCTGATACCGGCATGTGACACCGGCTTGCCGCCGGCACATCGTTAACCTTCGTCCTCAGACCCTTGATTGTCGCCGTGTTTATGGCGCAGACCTAGGCGTCTAATGGCCGCCACTTCGCGCGCCCATTCACGGAAGGGACGCGCTGGCGTGCCGCCATAACGCGCGCCAGCCGGAACATCATCTTTGGCGTGGGAGCCGCCAGCGATCTGCGCGCCAGCTCCAACCTTGATGTGCCCGACAAGCCCGGATTGGCCGCCCATGACCACGAAGTCCCCGACTTCGGCCGAACCCGAGATGCCAACCTGACCAACGATCACACAGTGACGGCCGAGAATGACGTTGTGCCCGATCTGCACGAGATTATCAATTTTTGAGCCTTCTCCGATGATCGTATCCTTAAGGGCCCCCCGGTCTATGGTTGTATTAGCGCCTATTTCAACGTCGTCCTGGATGATGACGCGCCCGATCTGCGGCACCTTGAGATGCCCATCGCGCCCCATGGCAAAGCCAAAGCCATCTTGGCCGATGCGCACACCCGAATGAATTGTGACCCGGTCGCCGACGAGGGCGTGCACCACAGTTGCGTTCGCGCCAACGTAGGAGCCACGGCCAATGGTCACTCGCCGGCCGATCACGGCACACGCCGCGATGCGCGCGCCGCGCCCAATTTGCGCTTCCGGCCCGATGATGGCGCCGGTTTCAATCACGGCACCATCTTCAATCTGCGCGCTCGGATCGATCGCGGTCCGTCCCGGTTCGGCAACCTGGGGGCGCATGGCTGACGGATAAAACAGCGCCAAAGCCCGCGCAAAGCCGTGGTAGGGTTGCTTGGTTAGCAGTGGCAACGTTTTGCCCGGAACGCGGCCTTCGAGTACTGGCAATATGAGGCACGCGCCCGCCGACGTCGCTTCAAGCTGCGGCATGTATTTGCGGTTATCGAGAAAAGACACATGCTTTGGACCCGCGTCCGCCAGCGGCCGCACGTCTTCGATCATCAGGCTGGCGTCAACGCTGCGCCGGAGTTCCGATCCCGTGGCCTTGGCGATATCGCCAAGCGAAAAAGGCCCGGCGCGGTCAAAGAACCCGGGATGCTCCATCAGTGCCATGCCTCCGGCTGAATTATTTCGCAATTGGCCGGACATTTGAACAGAAACGGCGCGTTGGCAAGCCGCCAATCGCGCCGTTCTTGAGGTCCATTGTCATACCTTACAGGGTTAACCCCGAAAGGCTATGCATCAGAACTTGGTTGAAGCACCGAAGCGGAAGAATTGCTCTTCGTCGAAGCTCTGCTTGGAGAGCGTCTTGGCAAAATCCATACGCAGAGGTCCAACCGGCGAGTTCCACATCAAGCTGGCGCCAACCGACGAGCGGATCGAAGATTCGTCAACGAGGCAAACTGCTCCCGTTGCCGGTACGGTGCAACCGTCAAGCGCTCTCTTAGCTCCGCCCGCGACCCCGAACAGGGAGCCGGCGTCAGCAAATACCGCGCCACTCAGGCCGATATCTTCCGGAATAAACGGCAGCGGGAAGCGCACTTCGGCCGTTGCTGCCCAATAACTTTGCCCGCCGAGCGCGTCGCCTGTGCTCAGATCACGTGGACCAAAGCCCGCTCGATCAAAGCCGCGAACGGTTTCCCCGCCCTTGAAGTAAAGGTCGAGAAGCCGCACGTCGTCGCCGCCCCAGCCCTGAATATGACCGCCTATTGCACGGCCGATGAGCGTGATCTTTTCCGTGATCGGGTAGTAAGCGCGCGCTTCTGCACCGACACGCACGTACTGAACGTCGCCGCCGAGACCGGCAAACTCGTCGTCGAGCTGCAAGTAGAAGCCGCGCGTCGGATTGCGCGGATGGTTGCGCGCGTCATAGGTAATCGTCGTACCAACGAGTGAGGTCCAGTATGGGTCATTCGAGCAATTGACAATGTTACGTTGTGGGTTCGGATCGCCGCAAGCCTCTTTGATTGCAAGCGATGCGTTGTCTCTCACATCAAAGATCTGGTCGCGGGCCAGAGAATAGTGGGCCTGCATCCAGAGGCTTTCAGCCAGCGGGAAACCGAGACGAGCCACGGCGCCGGTCTTGCGCTGACGGAAACCCGATTGGTCGCGCTGGTCAACTTCCTTGTGGAAGATGTCGAATCCGGCCGACAGATTATAGTCAAGGAAGCGCGGTTCGGTGAACGACAGATCGATCTGGAAGCGCTCGATCGAGCCAGCGAGCTTGAGGCGCAGGAACTGGCCGTTGCCGAGGAAGTTGCGTTCCGTGATCGATACGTCGCCGATCACACCTTCCGAAGTCGAGTAGCCCGCACCGAACGAGAGTTCGCCGGTTGACTGCTCCGTAATCTCAACATCAAGAACCACGCGGTCCTGGGCAGAGCCCGGGCGGCGCTTCACCTCTACGTTCTTGAAGAGACCGAGCCCACTCAAACGTTTCTTGGCCCGATCGACCATCAAAGGGTTGTAGGCGTCGCCTTCCGCAAGGCGGAATTCGCGGCGAATGACATGGTCTTTGGTGCGCTCGTTGCCGACGATATTAATGCGCTCGATGTAAACGCGCGGGCCTTCGTCGACGACGAAAGCGACGGCAATCGTACGTGTCGCGGCATCGGGTGTCGCGCGCGGACGGACGCGAGCGAAGGCATATCCGCGCTCGGCAATCGCAAGCGTAAGCTTCTCGACCGTCTTGTCGAGCAACGCGGAGTTATAAACATCGCCTGCCGAAACCAGAAGTTCGCCCTGATAGGCTTCCGGTTGAACTTCAGCCAAGCTGCTTTCGATGCCCACGGCGCCAAACGTATATGGCTCGCCTTCTTCGATGGCGAAGGTAATGAGGAAGCCCTGGCCATCGGGATCGAGTTCGGCGTTACCAGCCGTCACGACGGCATCTGCATAACCGTTCTTTAGATAGTACTGGCGCACAAGCTCGCGGTCGAGCGACAGACGGTCGGGATCGTAAATGCTTGTGCCCTTGAGGAAGTCGAACCAGCCCGATTGCGTTGTCGAAACGATATCGCGCAACTGGCTGTCCGAGAAGGCACGATTGCCGACGAAGTTGATACCCTTGACCTTCGTCGCGCCACCTTCGTTGATTTCGAAGACGAGGTTGATGCGGTCTTGCTCGAGCTCGATGATCTTCGGCTCGACCGAGGCGGCAAAGCGGCCCTGACGGCGATAGACATCGAGAATGCGCTGAACGTCGGCTTGCGCGCGGGCTTTGGTGAACACCGAGCGCGGCTTCAATTGAACCTCGCCGCCGAGCGTCGCCGTATCGACTTCGCTGTTGCCCTCGAAGGCAACCTGATTGATCACGGGGTTCTCGACAACGGTCACGATGATCGTCGAACCTTGTGGATCGATCGTGACGTCGGAGAACAGGCCGGTCGCGAACAGCGCCTTGAGCGACGCATCGATCTTGGCCGCGTTATAGGCTTCACCGGGCGCAAATTGCAGATAGGAACGGACCGTTTCAGGTTCAACGCGGCGATTACCGGCGACCTGAATGTCCTTGACGACGCCTTGAGCGTACGCCGGGCCGGAAAATCCCGGAATTCCCCCAACAGCGAGTATCGAACCGGTCAATGCCAGCGCCATAACGAGGCGCAACATGCCCGTTCCAAAAACTGTAAACTTCTGCATCCGCGGTCTTGCCCTCGTCTGCCGCCGACCCCCATGAAAGTGACATCCGTCGGCGGCGGAATGGCACCCAAAACA
>JANOKW010000284.1:0-5345 GCA_031419475.1 Hyphomicrobium sp.
ACCGGCACGGATACTTTGACGAGCCGCCCGTCAAAGCTGTCGAATTCCATGGCGTTGAACCAGCTGGAATAAATGTCTTCGCCAAGTTGTGCCTTGAGCATGGCGCGCACTTTGTGTCCGCGGCCTTCAACTTGATTGCCGTCCTTACGGTTGTCCTCGTTAGAACCCGCTTCATTCGCTTTTTTGATCGGTTGCATTGGCATTTAGCTCCCCGCTTACTTGCCCTACTGAAAACTCAAATTCATCCTGTTGCATTTTCGGGATGCCTCTAACCGGCCTCGGCTAGAGCATGCCGTCCTCCTCCGTTTCGCCTCAACTGACTAACCTAACTAGCCTTGAACCTAACTAGCCTTGAACCCTACTAACCTTGAACCCAAGCAAGTCCGGCAGCCTTCCAGCCGCCACTGAGCCCCCTATGACGATCGGCATCGAGTGGCCCCTCGAATCCGTCCGCCACGTTCCGGCACTTCCGGAAACCTTCCGCCGTCATGACCTCGGCAGCCATGCGGCTGCGCCCGCCCGAGCGGCAAATGAAAAACACTTCGTCGTCTTTGTTGGCCCCGGCTGCGCCAAGAGCAGCGCTGAGCCTTTCAGGGAAATCGGGATCGACCCGGCTGTCCGGGAATGTTTGCCACTCGACCGCCAAAACCCGCTTGCTCAGTGCCGACAAATCCGGAATGCCGACGAAAGCCCACTCAGCGTTTGTTCTGACGTCCACCAACACCGCGCGCCTATCGGCGTTCAGGCGATCCCATGTTTCCGCAACAGAAACATCTGAGATGTGGACAGTTTCTGAATTCTCCAAAAGCATCTCCTACGCACTACCGGCGATTTTGCTCAAAATCGCTGGAGTTCCCGCAAACACAGTCTCAAGTAATGGAACGTATAACTGTCCTGAAAATCCTGACGGACCGAAAAACAACTCACACTTGCAAAGATGCAACGATGACTTCGGGGGGCCAATACTCGGCGCAACCCCTACTCTCTACGCTCGCTTACTCGAACTCGAATGTTTGTTTTGCCCTCATCCATCCGAGGAGCCTTTACTAACTATTAACCAACCGGGACGCAACCCGGACTGAGGGGCTGGAGCGGTCTCCGAGAATTGCGAAAGTCTTTCCACAGGGGCAGGGGAAAACCTGCTTTTAGGTGGGATGACTTGTGGATAAACCCTCTGACTCGCAACGATAATTTAGCGGTTTGCAGCCGGACTCAGCTGGCCGCTTTTTGCCAACCGGCGACAGTCACCTGAACGTCATTTTCCGCTAGGTGCCACAGACTCGGGACCGGGTTAGCGCGAGCCCAGACCGGCATTAGCCCTGCTTAGGCGACGGGATTCCATAGGGTTAGGCGCGTTCAAAAAAAAACGGACCCGCAACGGGTCCGCTCTTTACTATTGCCAATATGCAACAAGGAGGAAAAGTCGCCAACGTGGCGGCCGGTTCGTTATTTTGCCAGAGCTTTGACGCGTTTGGAGAGGCGCGAGACTTTGCGGCTCGCCGTCTTTTTGGAAACGATGCCCTTTTGGGCGGTGCGCATGAGAAGCGGCTGAGCCGCCTTCAGGGCATCGGCGGCTTTGCCGGCGTCGCCTGATGCGATGGCTTCTTCGACGGCGCGAACTTCGCTTTTCAGACGCGACCGGCGGTTCTTATTGATTTCGGTCTTACGGATCATCTTGCGTGCGGCTTTCTTTGCCGACGACGTATTGGCCATTTTCGTACTTCCCTATGGGTTGCCTACACCTGATCCGGGCGCGGGAGTTGCGGGATCTACTCCCACAAAGTCGGACAACAGGCTGATTTCAAAAGATTTTACCGCCCAAGACGAATGTCCGGAGCGGCGCTTGGGTTTCCTATACGCGGCAAGCCACGCGAGGTCAATCTTGGGGTGGTGGCGAAATAGGCATTTTGCGCAGATTTCGCGCCTAGTTTTCCAGGTTGCACTGATCACGCGCACCAGACTCATGTATGTTCCGCCAACTTTCGCTTCGGCAACGCAACGAGGCAGCGCCTAAAAAGCACTTGGGGGGAATGCAAAGATGACGTCATTGACGGCTTGGATGATTAGCCTGACTCTCGGCCTATGCGCTGTTATCTTGACGGCGGCGGTCAATCAGCCGACTTGGCATCTTTTGGCAACAGGGCTCATCTCCGTTGTTTTCGCGATGATGGCCATCCGCGAAAACCATGCACTCATTGCCGAGGGTGCGACCAAGAACGTCGTCGCAGCCTCCACAGCACGTTACATCGGTCTCGTTTGGACTTGGGGCGCTATCGGACTGTTGGTGATTTATTCGCTGATATTTGAAGGCCGCTGGGCTGAATGGTGGCAGTTCTTTATCGCATTTTTATTCGCGGCGGTCGGCTGCATCATTTACGCAAACATGCTGACGCGGGACGCGGATGCGGGGCGCGAAGATCCGTCTGTCATCAAACTCGGGCGGATACTGGTCATAGCCTTGCTGGTTGGAATGGTCGTGGCCATCGCCAGCCTCTTTATTGATGGCAAATTCCCCCGCGACGTTAGTCACCCTGACTGGGCGGCCTGCAACATTTTCTTCTTCGGCGCTCTCGCTGTCGCCGCAATTTGTATCAACGCACTTCTGACTTCCAAGCGGTGAACGGGTGGACGTGGCAGGACGTAATCTCAACATGATCCCGCGCCATTTGCTCTTCGTTGTCATCGTTGTGTTTCTGGCGAGCTTATGTGGAACCTACTTAGGGGCCTCTTGGGCTAACCGCTGGTTATTTGCAGCGTCGGCGTCCGTATTCAGTGCGACCGTCACAATAGCCGCTTTTTTGATCAACCGGCGCTATTGGCGGGGCACTTCAGTCGCAGACGGTCAGCCGGTGATCGTTCAAGCGCTTATTTCATCAACGCAGCTCTCAACTCTGGTCTACGTCTGGGGGGCTGCCACCCTTCTTCTCGTCTATTCCGCGTCCGGCCTTTATTGGCAGCACGGCTGGCAATATGGGCTGGCGATGGCACTCGCCGCCGCCGGGATGGGCCAATACGCGAGACTTCTCGAACAAGGCCACCCTGATCTCACCAGCGAAAATGCCGTCGAACGGGCCGTAATGCTGGCAATCGCTCACGGTATCGCGGTTAGCCTGGTGCTCTTGTGGCTGGTCGCGTCAAGCAAAATTCTCACTCCACGGCCGGATTGGGCCGCCAATCTCATTTTCGTTGCCGGTGGCTTGAGCATCGTCTGCTTGAGCGCATTCCTGACCAAAACCCATTACGAATTGACGCGTTCCAGAGATTCTTCCGCCTAGACTGCGACGCCTTCTATAGCTGACACTTGCTGCAGAAAAACGTGGCACGCGATCCGTGCACTGCGCGCCGCACGCGGCCCGTGCAGCCTTTTCCGACGCAAGGCTCGCCGGTTCGATCGTAGACCGCGAAGTTTTCTTGAAAGGCACCCGACGCGCCGTCTGCCTGGCGATAATCCTTGAGCGTCGATCCGCCTGCTGCAATTGCGTCAGTAAGAACGCTCTTAATGGCCGCGGCCAACCGTTGCGAACGATCGGGTGCGTTGCCGCGCATACCGCTCAGGGTGTGCGCCGCGCGATCGGGAGCTAATCTTGCCCTGAACAAGGCTTCGGAAACATAGATGTTGCCAAGGCCCGCGATCATCCTCTGATCCATGAGAAAGGACTTGAGGTTGACCTTCTTGCCGCAGGCCTTGGCCGAGAGATATTGGGGTGTCAACTCGCCGCCCAACGGCTCGGCTCCAAGATTCTTGAAGAGCGCGTGCGCGGACCGGGTCGTTTCCGGCATGAGCAGCATGAAGCCGAACCGGCGGGCGTCATTGTAGATCACGCGGGCGCCGGACGCGGTATAGATCTCGACGTGATCGTGGCGTGCGTCGGCGCCACTCGCGAAAACGTATTCACCCAGCGCTGTGCGGCCGCAATTTTGCTCGATAGCGAACCGGCCGGTCATTCCGAGATGCATGACAAGCGCGTTGCCGCCGTCCATGACCGCAACCAGATATTTCGCGCGCCGGTCAAGCCGCAAGATAGTTTGACCAGCCAACTGGTCGTTGAACCGCTCGGGAAGCGGAAACCGCAAATCCGGGCGATTGGCAACCACCCGGTTGATACGTTGTCCAACAAGGACCGATAGCAGCCCACGCCGTACCGTCTCAACTTCAGGTAACTCTGGCATGATCCTCGTCGCGCGAAATTGACGCTTATCCCGGCCAACCATAGCGCGCCGGCGGGCCTTGCGCTATTGTGACCCAATGGAAGAAACAGCCAACACATCGCCCGCCAGCCAAACGTCGTTCGGCTTTCGCCAGGTGCCCGAGGCCGAACGCCAAGGCTTGGTCAACCAGGTCTTCGCGGCCGTTGCCGGGCGCTACGACGTGATGAATGACTTGATGTCAGGCGGATTGCACCGCCTGTGGAAGCGCGACTTCATCACGGCGCTCAATCCGCCACGTGGCGAAACGCCATTCCGCCTGCTCGACGTTGCCGGCGGCACGGGCGACATCGCCTTGCGCTACGCTACCACAAGCGGGCCGAATGCGACCGCTGTCATTTGCGATATCAGCCCTGAAATGCTTGAGGTCGGCAAACGCCGCGTCCTTGATGCAAAGCTCGACGCCCGCATTTCCTGCGTTGAGGGCAATGCGGAATTCCTGCCGTTCGCCAATGGAACTTTTGACGCCTACTCGATTGCTTTTGGAATTAGAAACGTAACGCACATCGATAAGGCACTTTCGGAAGCGTTCCGCGTGCTGAAACCGGGCGGGCGCTTCCTTTGTCTCGAGTTTTCAGAATGTCAGGTGCCACTGTTGGACAGTCTCTACGATTTTCATTCGTTTGAGATCATTCCCCGGCTTGGCAAGCTGACCGCAGGCGCGGCTGAACCCTATCAGTATCTCGTCGAAAGCATCCGCAAGTTTCCCAAGCAAGAGGCGTTTGCCGGGATGATCCGCGCCGCCGGTTTTGAACGCGTCACTATTCGCAATCTGACAGGCGGAATAGCCGCCATCCATTCCGGCTGGCGGCTATAATGCAAAACTCCTGAGCAGACTTCGATTACCTTGGGCGGCGGAGCTTCTCCAAAGATGCCCAGCCAATATCTGACTCGCGGCAGCGGCCCCAAGCCTGAACCTTGCAGTTTCTCCTGCTCGATCCGAGCGATCGGGCCGTTGCCTTTTGGCCTGCCTTAACCGAGCACACGGTCCTTTTGTTATCCTGATTACGCACCATAGTCAGCCATTTTCTGGCCACGCGAATCTTCGATTTCTGACGTCTTCGCAAGGAGATGTGGCATGGCACGCAATCGGGTTCAATTCCAGAAGGGCCTCTCGGAGGCTAATTTCGGCGACCTTT
>JANOKW010000285.1:0-8821 GCA_031419475.1 Hyphomicrobium sp.
CGGTCTTTTCCATGACTTCGTCGGCACGATCAAGTTCGCCCAGGTAACGGTTGATAGCTTCATCTATCTCACCCAGTCGCCGCCGCAGCTTCTCGCGCGTAAAGCTCCTTGCCTTGGCGTTGACGGCTTTAAACTTGCTGCGCGCGACGAACTGTTTGCAAACCTCTCGGATGAAGTCGGCAATCGTTTTGAAATCCGGCTTGAGACTGCCCGTCAGCATGTTCACAGAGTGAACTGCGGTGAACTTCAACCGTGAACCGCTAGAGAAATGCGAGCACGAAAAAGGGGAACGGCCGGAAGCCATTCCCCGTAATCGCACCAAGGTTGCGCCAAGGCTTGGACCCGAACTGCACCCTAATGTTGGGCCTAAGTTGACCTAAGGTCCGGCCTCTGTTTTCGGTAAAGTTATAAGACTGTACCCCTGTAACCACTCGACTAAGCCAGCGCCGCCCGTCGATACTTCGAAGCCGTCGCCGCTGGCAGGTTCAGGCCGTCGCGCACTTCCGAGAACGTGGGTTCTCTACCGGTCTGTTCCCGGAACCATCGGCAGAACGTCTTGACCTGTTCCGCGCGGCCGACCCGGGCCGGAACTGAAGCGCTTGTCGGTTCGCTCTTGTGTACTTCGGGCGATGGGTCCTGCCGCTCTTCGTTCGCTTCAGATTTGCAGGTACCTTTCCTACTGTTGGAACGCAACACTAGGCGCCGATGCCCGAGCCCCATACCGAGAAACACGAGCGTTGAGACTTCGGTGATCAAGACAAGCACAAACGGCATTTGAAGTTCGAGCCGGGCTTCAATTACGTTTGCCTCGCCGTATCCCGCTGACGCAAATACACGGGCGGCGTGCTTGTACCCAGCAAAGGGTTGCTCTTCAGGACCGAGCAGTGAGAGCTTGCCCCGCGTTAGCGCTGCATGGCTTTCGGCCTTTTCCAGATCCTTGGCGGCATAGTCTCGGGTTTCGATTTTGCCGTCGCAACGCTTGCCTTTGCCACTGTCACATTCTGTTTTGGCGGCCCGCTTGGCCTTGTCGTGGGCATCCTTGGCTTCGTCCACATCGGTTTCGGCTTCGGACACCTTGCCTTTTAAGCTCGCACGTTCCTCATTCGTCTTGACGATCTGGGACGCCTTGTGTTGCGAGACTTCGGCATTGCGTGCCCCGGCGCTCGTTACAATGTAGCCCGTTGAGGCCACAAAGATGAGCGCGAGACCGAGCGCCGCCGATACGCGACCCTGCCACAGTGTTGGCAGAACCAAGTGACCGGAGGCGATCGCAGCTACCAAGGCTGCCGCAGCATTGAGGTGGGCAATAGTCGCAGGTGCGCCGCTCACCACGTCGTCAAAGATCGTACGAGCGGTAACGGCTGCGAAAAAAGCCCCAAGGGCCAGTGCCCCTGGGCTTCGAATTGTGGTAGTGAGTTGCATGGTCTGTGCCTTTGCTAAGAAGGTTTCAGATTGAGGCCCCGGCCGGTGTTCGAGCACCGTCTGGGGCCGTTTGCGTATTCTGTGGGAGTTGAAAGTCGCTAGCATACGTCTTGACAACATTAGTATGATAGCATACTAATGCTACACTGTCAACTTGTAAGGCTAGCTTAGGAGGCTTATTCCTATGGAAATGCAGGAAACACGCAGCCGCGGGAGCGACGATATGGGGCCAAAGCCCGGCTACAAGGCGCCGAGCCGAGACGGAAAGGTTTCAATCCTGATCCACCTCGACGAAGACGTGCGCACGGCTTTCAAAGTCGCGACGATCGAGAACGGCACGACGATGCAGGACGCCATTGTCGCCTTCATCACCGAGTATGCCGCGCCAGTCGTCAAGCGCATGAAACGGAAGCCGTAACGCCACCATTTCATTCCGAAAGTTGCGCAAAGAAGAGCACACAAGGGATGCCCCCCAAATGAACATCCAAGTCGTCTCAGCACAGCTTGCCACTGGCACTCGGAGCGCCCAAGGAGTTCTGCCATTGGCCTCCCTTGACGATCTTATTGACGGGATAGTCGCAGACGTCGAACGCCTCGGATCAAAACGGTAAGGTCACGGTAAGGTCCAGGCGCTCCATTGGTGCCTGGATCGCCGCTCAAGCGTGCCCTAAGGTTTACCTAAGGCCAAGCTTTCAATCGGCCCGTGGTACAGAATGTGGGATGGCTAAGACCAAGGGCCGAAACGGTCAATTAAATCATATGCTTATTGCGTCTTTAGGCACCCTCCCCCTCCGCCAACGGTCAGAATGCTTCCGGAAATAGCCTGTCCCCGCGCGACCACTTGGAAGTCCCCTTGCGGGGAAGGCGGGGATGGGAACCGGTTTTCCGAAAAGAAGCACGACAAGACAAAGTGCTAGGGTCTGTCCTTGATTCAATCAAACCGGACAGACCCTAGCGCCTGAAGTGCCGCTTGCACAAAATCGGCACCGAGCTGCTCCAGGATTCGCTTTGCCTGTAGCGGCGAGTTGGATTTGAGCATCACGGGAAAGCTCGGCACGGGTGCCGCTCCCACTCAGTGGCCGGAACTTGCTCGATTTCGGGCACGCTATGAGCCTGCTGTGACACTCCCGCTCGAACGCAGGGAAGCGTTGGTCAGATTTTGCTGAGCGAATACCAGTAGATCGAAAACGCGACTGAATAGATTGCCATGGCGGCAAGTATCCATGCCGCAAGAGGGCTCGCTGGAAACCCGGTCGCGACGGTGTAAACGCCGGCCGCCGACGCCGCCACAGTTCCAATGATGGTGGCGGGGCGCCATCTTTCAACACGCAGGGGATGGATCCACGGCATCGGGATAAATGTTCCGGCAATCGCAAGCATCACGATCGCGGCTGTTACCGCCGGCGGTATTCCGAGGGCAAAAACGAGAAAGGCCACGATGTTCCAAATGGCTGGAAAGCCAACAAAGCAATTTTCGGCGTTCTTACTTTCCGTGTCGGAGAAGTGGTACAGCGACGACAGCAGAATGACGGCCGCCAGGCAATGGCCAAGAACACCGTTGAGATGCTGCCACGCCAGGAGTGCTAGAACGGGCACAAAGACATAGGTAACGTAATCGACAACCAAATCGAGGGTTTCGCCGGAAAATCTCGGAAGTCGCTCTTTGACACGCGCGGCGCGGGCGAAAGTCCCGTCAATTCCATCAATCACAAGGGCCACACCTAGCCAAAAGAACAAGTGCTCCGCCGATTTGTCGATAATGGCTAATGCCGCAAACAGTGCGCACACCGCACCGAGCGCGGTAAACAAATGCACGCTGGCAGCGATCGAGCGCATCATGTCCGAAACCACATATGGCAAAGGGCGCCAAAGCGCCCCATGATCGAAACTTGCTCAGTATCTCCACGCTTCGTCAACGGTGATCACCAGCGATGTTTGACTTCGCCCCGGATCGTAAGGTCAGCAGGGTCGCCACCCTCGATCTTCGACGGCTCTTGCGGCTTGTCGGTCTCGGTGGCCCCATAAAGAAGCTCAAGTCCGAAGTCCATCTTTGGCAGCGTGCCGAGCTTGCCCAGTCCAGGAATACGGATTTCCGTACCTGTCTCTGACTTTGCAGTGGGGGCCGCAGATTGCACCGCAGCGCCCGCGCCATCGGCCGCAGGCACTTGCGGCGCCACAGCGCCTTTCTGTTCTTCCAAGGCAAAGCTAGCCGTACCGGCGATAAATACCAGTGCAGCGGTCAACCCTGTTAGTCTTCCAATTCGTTTCACGTCTACCCCGCCATGCCAGCAAAGCACGCACATGCGAAAGAACATGCTGCTTCGGCGTGCGAAACTCAATGGCGAAGGGTCAAGGTTAATGCCCCAATTGTCGTTTCCCTGGTGCCTGTGGTTATATAACCATATGGCGCCAAAGACACACTTGAAGGTCCGATTCACGTTGCATATCAGAGCGTTAATCGTCCGTTGGAACATAAACGAAATCGGGGGCCACCTTTTCAGGCAGCCCCCAGGCTCTGACCGCAGACGGGAGGTATGCGATTAGAATTAGAACCGGATGATCGCGCCGCCCATGACGACATCCAGGTCTTCAAGATTGGCGCTACCCAAGGCTCCGGCTCCCGCTGTTCCTGAAAGTGCCGTTACGCTGGCTTGATAGTGGCGATAGGTCAGATAAAGATGCATGGCTGCCGAGTCGATGCCCTGCACAATACCGCCCCCGATGGAGTCAAGTTCTGTCGCAAAGATGCGCGAGTCGACTGCGAAGGGATTGGCTGCATCGCCTGCGTCCAGACCGCGCCGTCCGTTAGCGCCACCTTCGTTCTTGTAGTACTGGACAAACAACGTGGTCTTACCAAGATCGTTCCACTTCTGCTCGATGCCGCCTTCGACTGCCCAGAACGTGCTGGTGTCGTCGGCTCCCGTGCCGGCAAAGCGGGTAGAAACATCGATCAAGTCGTCGGTTAGCTGACCGGCACCGAAGTTTGCATAGATGCCGGACTGCGTGTGCATGATGCTGATCGAACCGCCGATTTGACTGCAGCTGGCGTCAGAACCGCTGGCGATGACCTGACTACCACCCACGAAGCAGGCGATGCCGGCTGGAGCCTGGTTGTCGGAAGATTCGCCGTAAGCAATGCCTGCACCGAGTTTGAAGCCGGCCATTTCACCTTCATAACGCGCGCCGACTTCCCAAACGTCGTCATCACCCCAACTCGCCGTCGCCTTAAAGCCCGCGAGCGTAGGCGTGTCGTATTTGACGAGATTGTAGCGGCGGCCTTCGCCGGGCTGATCACCGGTATCGCGGATCAAGCGGCGCCAAGAAAGGTCGCTGAACACGCCGTTCGTGTCGCGAATGAACATACCAAGGCCAGAGTCTTCCTGGTCCGAGAACTTTGCGATATCTTTGGTTTGCGACAGATTGATTTCGGTGACGCCTTCTGCGGCGCCACTCGTCAAGCCCACGGACAAACGGCCCATCTGTTTGCTGTCGATGAACCAATAGCTATGGCGAACGTCGAGAGCACCCGCGCCATCACCCTTGCTGTCATTCTGGGTGGTGCGCTTGGAGTTGTTCGAGCGCACGCCGAGTTCAATCATGTACCCAGCTCTCCAGCCGTCGGAGATCTTGGCGTCGCCCTTGAAGCGGAAACGCGAGCGCGAGTTGTCGTTTGTTACTGAGTAGACGTTGCTCTCAAAGCCGTCATCCCAGAACATGATGGCTTCGTTGACGTGTCCCGAAATTTCAAGGCTGACTTTGCGGTTGCCCTTGCGCGCCGTTGTCGCTTCAAGTTCGGCGATGCGCTCTTCAAGATCGGCGCAGCAGTTGCCGCCGAGATCGGCTGCAGATGCCGGCAGTGCCGCCACAAGTCCAAGCGCTGCTACGACCGCAGCCCGCGCCGTACTAAATTTCAAAGCCGATTTCATCGGACCCCCTCTTGTTTTGACTAAATCCCTGCCGAGTTGGCGCGCGGTTCGTGGCGCTACCAATTTCATGGCGTTGGAGTTCACTCCGCCCCGGGCCGCCCCGGGAGTGCCCCCCTTTTGCCACCATGCTTACCCAAGTGTTAACGAACCTATTTTACATCTCTGTGACAACGGCGTTACCAAGAAGCAACACTTCCGCTATTGTCAGAAACTGTGGTATTATGGCCGCTTATTGAGAGTTTGAGTGATTCATGTGTCACAATCAACGTAGTGATTTTGTCGTTGTCGGCGCCGGTCCGGCTGGGCTGGCGACGGGATTGGCCGCCGCCGCGCTGGGATTGAAGGCTATCGTTATTGGGCCCCGGTCTGATACCGCTGATGGCCGGACCGCCGCGCTCTTTCAGAACTCAGTACAATTCTTGAAAGCGGTCGGCGCTTGGCAACATCTTGAATCGCAGGCCGAGCGTTTGCATGCCATCCGCATTGTGGACGCGACGGGCGGGTGGTTGCGCGCGCCCGAAGTGACATTCCGGGCGAATGAGATTGGACTGGCGGCCTTTGGCTATAACGTGCCCAATGCGGCGCTCACACAGGCGCTTGAAAAAGCCGCCGCTGGGCGCCTGAGACGAGTTGTATCCGAAGGTGTGGCCAGGGTTGTTGCAGCTGACGGGCACATGGAATTGACGACTGTTGAAGGCGAGACGTTTTCAGCGGCGCTCGTTGCAGGTGCCGATGGCCGCAATTCTCTTATCCGGAACAGCGCCGGAATCTCCAATCGAACTTGGACGTATGCGCAGGCAGCAGTTGTGTGTTCGTTCGAACATTCCCGGCCACATTGCGGCGTCTCAACTGAGTTGCACCGGCGCGCTGGGCCTTTGACCGTGGTGCCGATGAGGGGCAACGTCTCAAGACTCGTTTGGGTCGAGACACCGGGTGAGGCGCAGCGGCTGGCTGCATTGGACGACGCGACATTTCTGCTTGAACTTAGATCGCACGTATCGGGGCTGCTTGGCACGCTGAACCGCATATCCGCACGCAAAACGTTTCCGCTCTCCGGTCAAACAGCAACCGTGCTCGCCAAGAACCGTTGTGCATTGATAGGAGAAGCAGGACACGTCATGCCGCCGATTGGCGCGCAAGGATTGAACCTCAGTTTCCGCGACGCCGCGACACTTGCGGAACTGGCGAGCGACGCATTGCACGCTGGCCGGGATATGGGTGGCGATGACGTTCTGGCCGCTTACGAACGCCAGCGCCGGGCGGACGTTGCATCGCGCTCATGGAGTATCGACCTTATGAACCGATCGCTCCTTTCCGAGTATGCACCCATTCATTTGGCGCGGGGACTGGGCCTCGCCGCGCTTAAGGCCATTCCAGCGTTGCGCCGCCTGCTGATGCGCGAAGGTGTATCGCCCTCTTTTGCCACACCAAGGCTGATGCAGCGGGAGGGTGGCGTTGCGGCACTTGACGGGGACCTCGCTGAAGCCGCATCACCAGGTAAGCTAATCCCGCCTGAGAGCGCCCCCCACGCATGACGCCCGTCTCATTTCTCCGCGATTGTCAGTTCCGCCTGGAGTATGCGGCACTCAGAACCATCATCGGCGGTATCCGCGCGTTGCCGCTCGACACCGCGACGCGCTTTTCCGCGCGCTGGTGGCGCCGCCTTGCGCCGATCCTCAACCCGAAGCGCCACAAGCGCGCGCTGGCCAATCTCGAGATCGCATTCCCGGAGAAGACGATTGCAGAACGCGAAGCGATCTGCATGGCGCATTGGGAAAACTTGGGGCGCGTCATGGCCGAGACCATGCACATCGACCGCATCGTCAAAGACCCCTCGCGCATCAAGATTAGGAACGCGGCGGTGTTCGACCGCTATAAAGGCAAACTCGGTCCTCTCATTGGTGCGTCGCTCCACATGGGCAATTGGGAACTCGCCGTCTGGCCGCTGGTGTTAGCCGGAGCTAATCCGGCCGCTGTCTATCGTTCCGTCAACAATCCTTATGTCGATCAGTATCTGCGCGAGCAGCGCAAGGATCTTTATCCAGGCGGTCTGTTCGGGAGAGGCAGAGTTGAAGGCGATCATGGAGAGAGCCAGAAGACGGCACGCGCGATCATGGACTATGTGCGCCAGGGCGGGCGCCTCGGCGTGGTGTGTGATTTGTGGGACCGCACGGGCATGCCAGTGCCGTTTTTCGGCAAGGACGCGGCGACCGTCACCATCCCCGGCATGATTGCACGGCGCACGGGTGCGCGCATGTGGATGTCGCGCTGCATCCGCATTGGCAACGACAGCCATTTCGAGATTGAGTTGAAAGAACTAAAAGTGCCGCGCACGGCGAACCAGTCCGACGACGTCAAATGGATCACGGCGGAAATGACCAAGCAGTTCGAAGCCTGGGTGCGCGAAATGCCGGAACAGTGGATGTGGTCGAATAGGCGCTGGGGGTGAGTTCGGAACTGTCATCCCGGCCTCGTAGCCCGCACAAGCAAAACGAAGAAACGTAGGGCGTCACTAGGCGCGCGCTCTGCACTGGCGCGGTCCGTAGTGCGCCGAACCACGCGCAACACGTGCCGCTTGCATAAATCAAGCGCACCGGCGTTTGCATCCATGCGGCGTACTACGCTTTGGCGATGTGTAGACGCCAAATCTAGTACGCCCTACGCTGCCATTACTCTAGATAAGTTCAAGGACTCCTCCCCATGACCAAAGCCATCTCTGTCATCGTTGGTGTGGGCGATGGACTGTCGGCGTCGCTGGCGCGCAAGTTCGCCGCGCGGGGACACAGCGTCGTATTGGCCGCGCGCAACACGGAAAAGCTCGCAAGCCTTGTTGCCGAGACGGGCGGAACGGCGGTTGCCTGCGACGTCACCAACGCGCGCGAAGTGGAGACGCTCTTTGCTGGACTGGCAGGGGTTCCCGAAATCGTCGTCTACAACCCCTCGTATCGCGTGCGCGGGCCGCTCGTCGCGCTTGATCCAGATGAGGTGCGCAAAACGCTCGACATCACCGCGTTCGGCGCGTTCCTGGTCGCGCAAGCGTCCGTGCGGCTGATGTTACCCTTGAAGCGCGGAACGATCCTGTTCACGGGCGCGTCGGCCGGCGTCAAAGGCTATGCGCAATCGGCGCCCTTCGCGATGGGTAAGTTTGCGCTGCGCGGGCTTGCTCAATCGATGGCGCGCGAGTTCCATCCGCAAGGTATTCACATCGCTCACGTCGTCGTCG
Organism: Hyphomicrobium sp.; assembly: GCA_031419475.1. Lineage (GTDB taxonomy): Bacteria > Pseudomonadota > Alphaproteobacteria > Rhizobiales > Hyphomicrobiaceae > Hyphomicrobium_B. The sequence goes on from JANOKW010000285.1 coordinate 8,572, forward strand.
ATGGCGGGATACGCGCGGCTGGGCGCGAAGACGGCGGTAACGACAATACGCTCGATCCCGATGCAATCGCGGATAGCTATCTCCATCTCATCGATCAACCGCGCAATTCCTGGTCGTGGGAGATTGAAGTGCGGCCCTGGCTCGAGACGTTTTAAGGCTGAGCAATCTTCTGATTGGTACAGACCTCGCGCCGGGATGAACTCCCTCCCCACTTCGAGCCGAAGGCTCGCCTCCGGCGAGATGGGGAGGG
>JANOKW010000286.1:0-16026 GCA_031419475.1 Hyphomicrobium sp.
CGAGTTCGAATGGCGCTTCAACCATCGCTACGATCTTGCCGCCATGATATCCGTGCTGACACTCGCCGCCGTCAGAACACCCCCGGTCACCTACTATGACCTCAAGTGGGCTGACTATGGTGCGTAATCAGGTTTCCGGAAAAGAGGGAGGCTGATATCCTTGCAGCGCTCTGGGGCACTGATTAGACAGACGGCGGCGGCGATCTCGATCATGTCGGTGTCCTCAAGTTTGTTCTATGCGATTGTCTATCCTTCAGTCTGAGCCGAGCTACGTTGTTCGCCTTGGCTTATGAATTCATGAAAACAGAAAACGTTCCGCTGTAGGCCTATAGGTTCGATAGCTGACGTTCCGGCAAGCGTTGATCTCAGTTGGCGGAGGCCGACTTCGACGACGAGCGATACTTGGCGAGATCGGCGGAAGAAATTTCGCCAGCGCCTGCGAGTGCTTCAACGCAGCTCTTCGAAAGGCCGCGACCAACCTTACGCATGCACTGGCGGACTTCCTGGCTGCCTGGGCTGTAGCTGCTGCAGTGGGCGTAGTAGTCGCTGGCGCAGGCGAGCTTGACGCGCAGGCTCATGGCCGAGGCGTTGCCGGTCATTAGCGTCAGTGCGGCGAGCACGAGGGCAGCCTTTGAAGCGCGGCGGCTGGACGTTGAGGTCGAGGATTTAGCGATCTGGGTCATGGCTGTCTCCGGGGCCTCAGAAGAGGCGGTTGAATGTCTGTCGCATCATGAGTACCGCAGGTTCAGGGGCGCCGCTGTTCCCGGGGGAACCGGCCAATTGATTTTGCGGCACAATTCGACTTGTAGAGGCCCAGCTGGGTTGACCGGGGGAATTTCCGGCACGCGGCAGTAGCGCCCGTTGACACCCCGGGGGGCCTGCCTATGGTGCCCGCGCCCATCCAATCCAGCATTGCACTTCAAGATCTAAGGATTTCGCGCGCTATGGCCTCAACTCGCACGCCAGCCAAACACTTCACCCCGCTCGCCATCGGGGCACCAGAACCCTACCGCGCGTTGCCCGTTCGCATTGAGCGCATGATCCACTTCATCCCCCCCCATAACGAGAAGATCCGGGCTAAGCTGAAGGATACGATTTCGCAGGTCGACGTTGTGCTCGGCAACCTTGAAGATGCGATCGCGGTTGGCGAGAAGGAAGCCGCGCGTAAGGGCTTCATCTCCATGGCGCGCGAATTTGATTTCGGCACCACAGGATTGTGGACGCGCATCAACTGCCTCAACTCGCCGTGGATGCTGGACGACGTGACGGAAATCGTCGCCCATGCCGGCAGTAAAGTAGATGTCATCATGCTGCCGAAGGTCGAGGGCCCATGGGATATTCATTACCTCGATCAACTCCTGGCGCAGCTTGAAGCCAAACACAAAGTGTCGAAGCCGATCCTGATCCACGCCATTCTGGAAACAGCCGAAGGCGTCAACAACGTTGAAGCGATCGCCGCCGCGTCGCCACGCATGCACGGCATGAGCTTAGGGCCAGCTGATCTCGCAGCATCGCGCGGTATGAAAACAACGCGCGTTGGCGGCGGACACCCCGACTACGGCATTCTGGCGGACGCAGGCAGCGACAAAGCCGCGAGCCGCAATTTCTATCAGCAAGATCTCTGGCACTACACTGTAGGGAAAATGGTGGACGCGTGCCTGGCTTACGGGTTGAAGCCCTTCTACGGCCCCTTCGGCGATTTCTCGGACGGCGCGGCGTGCGAAGCCCAATTCCGCAACGCATTTCTGCAGGGCTGCATGGGCGCATGGTCGCTGCATCCCTCGCAAATCGACATTGCCAAACGCGTATTCTCGCCTGACCCCAAGGAAGTGGCGTTTGCAAAGCGCATTCTGGACGCCATGCCGGATGGGACGGGTGCTGTTATGATCGAAGGCAAGATGCAGGATGACGCCACCTGGAAGCAGGCCAAGGTAATTATCGATCTGGCAAAGCTCGTGGCGTCGAAAGATCCTGAACGCGCCGCAGTTTACGCATTGTGATATGAAATATGCTCAGACGGCCACCGACAATTGCCCGGGGAACGCGACGACGATGACTGAAATTAGACAGGCAAAATTCGGCGTTGGCCAAGTCGTGCGGCACCGGGTCTATCCGTTCCGCGGTTTGATCTTCGATATCGATCCCATTTTCGCCAACACGGAAGAATGGTGGCTGTCGATCCCGGAAGAAATGCGTCCGCCCAAAGACCAGCCGTTTTATCATCTCTTCGCCGAGAACGCGGAGACGACTTACCTCGCGTATGTTTCTGAGCAAAACCTGCTGCCCGACGACAGCGGCGAACCGCTGCACCATCCCGATATCACCGATCACTTCGTCAAAGACAAGCAGGGCCGTTATCGCCTGCGCGAGACCAATGCGCATTGAGGGGCGTCGTCAGCGGGCTGGGCATGTTAGGGTCTTGCCGCCCATATAATTTAGAATGACTATAAATCTGCCCCTACAATAACTTTAGTGTGACCGCTCAATTTGGGCCGGCAAGAGGAGGATCGTCAATAAGTCCACTTGACGGCGACGCCACGTCATAGCATTTTCGTTCCATTGCCCTTAGGGGTGTCCGATATCGGGGCCTTGAACCCTGTTTGATTGGAGTATGCGCGTGATCGTCTGTTCCTGCACCTTGATCTCGGATCGCGATATAGATCGCGCCGTTGTGGAGATCATGAGTTCTCCGCGAGCGCTCATTCCAACTCCTGGAGTCGTCTTCCGGCATCTCAATGCGCGAATGAATTGTTGTTCTTGTGCGCCGCTCACGGTGACCCTGATTTACGACGCCATGACGCGGCTCGAGAACGACACGCGCATTTGCCCGTTTGCGCTTGCCGAAGTGCGCTGGAAACTTGCCCAGATAGAAAGGCGCCGCAAACGCCAGGCCACCAACGGAAACAACGATCAAGGTCAAAGCGCTGGAACCGTTACGTAAGCAGGCTTATCCATATCAGGTTATGCAGTTGGAGCGGGAGTAGCTTATGAAGGGCAACAAGAAAGTTATCGACTGTCTCAACGAGGCTCTAAAACTAGAACTCGGCGCCATCAATCAGTATTGGCTGCATTACCGCCTGCTCGCGAACTGGGGTTACGCAAAACTCGCCAAGAAAGAGCGCAAGGAATCCATCGAAGAAATGGAGCACGCCGACAAGCTCGTCGATCGCATCATTTTTCTCGAAGGCCATCCCAACCTGCAGCACGTTGCGCCGCTGATGATCGGCGAAAACCTCAAAGAGGTACTTGAGTGCGATTTGAAGGGCGAACACATCGCGCGCGAAAGCTACGCGAAATCACGCGATATCTGCCGCGAGGCCGGTGACTACGTCACCATGCATTTGTTTGAAGAACTCTTGAAGGACGAGGAAGGGCACATCGACTTCCTTGAGACGCAGCTGGATTTACTCGGGCGCCTCGGCCTTGAGAACTATGGCCTGCTGCAATCGGAAGGCGCGGACGAGTCTAAAGGGCACTGATTTGCAAAAATCCTGCCTGCGCGCAACTCATGCCATGGTCACGTTCAACATGGTTTCGTTCGACATAGTCGCGGTCGACATGGTCACGCTTAACAAAGAAAAACCGCCCCGGCGTTCAAAACCGGGGCGGTTCAATTTCATGGCAAGCAATTTCGAAGTGATTACTTCTTCTCAGGTGCTTTTGCGGCCGGAGCAGCTGCGGGCTTGGCAGCGCCTTCCGTCGAACCAGTCGTCGCGGGAGCCGCTGCGGCGCCGGTTGTATTGGCACCGGGCAGGTTCTTCATAGCTTGCATCTTTTCTTCCTGGTCAGCCTTATACTTAGCGGCAAGCTCCTTCTGACGTTCGCGAATCTGACCCATCAAAGCGCCGCGCGCCTTCTGATACTTCTCGTTGTCGATCGCCGGGCCCGAGTACGCGTCGCTGAATCCGTCCATGGGAACCGGGAAGCCTATCGGCTGCGCGGCGGCATTCATGGCAAGGATCATGAGACCGCCACCTGTCTTCATTTGCTCGACGATTTCTTTGGTCGCTTCAGTTTCAGCCGTGCAGCCAGCCGGGTGGCAGAGCGAGTACTTGAGTTCGATAGGTTTCAGGGCCTTGTCGTCGATCTTTTCGTTCTTGGCGGCAGCAGCCCACTGCTCTTTTGTGTAGATCGCCGCGCGAATGCCAGGCGGCAACGCCATACCCAGTGGCACCATCACCATGAGTGAAGGCTTATCCTGGCCTTCGACTTCGCGGATCGCAGCCGAAACCAGCACCATACCGGTATTGCCGTCGAGACGTTCGTGGTGCGTGAGGCAGAGATTCTTTTCTTCCTTGTGGTCCTTGCCGTCCTTATCCTTCTTCAGGATAGGCGCTTTTTCGCAAAGTTTAACCCAAGCGCTCTTGGGTTCGCCAGTTGCGGCGGCAGCCGTATCAGCAGCGCCGGCGGCAGGGGCTGCAGCAGCGGCTGGAGCGGCTGGAGCGGCTGGAGCGGCCTTCGTCGCGGCGGGGGCTGCAGGTGCCGCTTGCTTGGCAGCAGGGGCTGCAGCGGGAGCCTGGGCCGCGGGCTTAGCAGCCGGAGCGGCAGGCTTCGCAGCAGGTGCAGCAGCAGGTTTCGCGGCCGACGGCGGCGTCTCAACGCGCTGAACGGGAATTGTCACTTCTTTTTCAGCGTCCTGAGCGAGAACTGGTGCCGATGCGATGATTGCCGTCAGCGCCAGGGCTCCGCCAATCCGGGCCCCGATCCCACAAATGCGCCCACAAATGCGCGAAACTGCTTGTGTCATGTACTTAAAAATCCTTGTGCTCGAGAGCCGGTTGCCCCAGCTCATCCCCTCTCAACGCCGCGCCGCAGACTCAAGACGTCCCTTGGCCGGGTTCGGGCGCCAACAAGCGCCTCCGAGTTTTGGGAATAAGGCTCGGATTACGGCAATCGCGTGGCCGCGCCCCAGCATTGGCGGGGAGGACGGAGGCGGCCGTGTTCTTCGTGGCAAACCTGCCACTGCAGCAGACGGGTCCCGGGGAATGGGAGACGCCTGGCCGAAGCCCATGGACATTGCCCACGAACGGCCATGGCGGAGCGAAATCTGCGTGTTATCAGTCGCCATCTCATTTGGGTGGAAACCAAGAATGCCCGTCTCCGCAACATTACGATCGCTCGCTTTTGCCGCACTGCTTTGGCCGCTCCCGGGGCTGGCTGAGCCTCAGCCCGCAACAGCGCTGCATGGCACCCCGGCGCTTGGCACAGGGTTTGAACATTTTCCCTATGTGAACCCCGATCCGCCGAAAGGCGGGCGCATCACACTCGGACAGCAAGGTTCGTTCGACAGCCTCAATCCCCTGATCATAAAAGGCGTGGCAGCGGCGGGCACTCGTGAATTTCAACTGGAATCCCTGATGGCGCGCGGCCTCGACGAACCCTTCGCGCTTTATGGCCTCATCGCCAAGACGATTGATATTGCTGACGACAAAACGAGCGTGACGTTTGAAATCAACCCGAAAGCGGCGTTCTCCGATCGCCGGCCCATTACGGCAGACGATTTTATTTTCTCGTTCGAACTTTTGAAGACCAAGGGGCGGCCGAACCACCGCACGTACTTCGCAAAAGTGACGTCAGCTGAGAAGATTGCCGAGCGGCGCATCCGCTTCACGTTTCAAGACGCTACCGATCGCGAATTGCCGCTCATTCTAGGGCTTATGCCCGTGCTCGCGAAACACGCGACCAATCCAGACACATTCGAACAGACGACGATGACGCCGCTCCTTGGCTCTGGGCCCTACACGATATCGCGCATCGATGCCGGACGCTCGATCAGTTACAAGCGCGATCCCGGCTACTGGGGTACTGACCTTCCCGTCATAAAGGGCCGGTTCAATTTCGAAGAGATCCGCTTTGAATATTACCGCGAAGGGTCCGTCATGTTAGAAGCCTTCAAGAGCGGCGCTATCGATCTCCGGTTAGAAGAAGATCCGGCGAATTGGGCGTCCCAGTACGATTTTCCCGCCGCGCGCGACGGGCGTGTCGTCAAGAAGGAATTCGATATCGCGCTTCCCGCCGGCATGACGGCACTTGTGCTCAACACGCGCCGCGACGTTTTTAAGAACCCTGTCGTGCGCCGGGCCCTCATTAATTTGTTCGATTTCGAGTGGATCAACCGCACGCTCTACTATGGGCTGCAAAAACGCACCGACAGTTATTTCGTGCGCTCATATCTGTCTTCAACCGGCATCCCGGCCGATGCGCGCGAACGCGAACTGTTGGCGGCGTATCCAGGCGCTGTACGTCCCGAAATTCTCGAAGGTAAATTTGGTTTAGCGAAGAGCGACGGCTCCGGCCAGAATCGCGACAATCAGAAAGCCGCGTTCGAACTCTTGAAGCAGGCGGGCTACAAGCTGGTGCAAGGGCAGCTTATCGATCCCGCGACCGGCAAGCCGCTTGGTTTCGAAATTCTTGCACAGAACCGGTCGCAAGAAGCGCTTCTGTTGTCGTTCGCGCGCGGGCTCGAGCCGCTCGGCATCACGGCCGTCGTGCGCATGGTCGATAGTGCGCAGTATCAAGCGCGGCTCAACGCCTATGATTACGACATGATCCAGACGACGTGGACGTCCTCGCTTTCACCCGGCAACGAGCAGCTTTTCCGCTGGTCCAAAAGCACCGCCGATACGCCCGGCTCCTACAATTTCGCCGGCGTGAAAAACCCTGCGGCCGATGCCATGATCGAGGCCATGCTGGCGGCCGAAAACAAAGAGAGTTTCGTTTCGGCCGTGCGCGCGCTTGACCGGGTTCTGCTGTCGGGTGATTACGTGATCCCCATGTTCCATGTTCCCAAGCAGTGGGTGGGCCATTGGACACGGCTCAAACATCCGGCAAAAACGCCGGTATTCGGCTATGCCGTAGACACGTGGTGGATCGAAGAGCCGAAATGACTGTCGCCTATCCGGAAAACCTCAACCTCGCGCAATACTGCCTCGCCCGGGCCGCCAGCGCGACGCCGGGCAAAGCAGCGCTCCTGGTCACGAGTAACGCGGAAACGGGCGCGCCGTCCGAGACCTGGACCTATGCGGCTCTCGAAGACGCAGTCTTGCGGCTGGCGGGCGCACTCGCGGACAGCGGTTTGGTGCCGGGCGAGCGTGTACTCATTCGCCTCGACAATACCAGCACGTTTCCCATCCTCTACTTCGCGTGTATGGCAGCAGGCCTTGTGGCGGTGCCTGCATCAAGTCAATTGACAGCGGGAGAAGCCGATTTTCTTCTGCTTGACAGCGGGGCGCGGCTGGTCGCACTTGCGGCGCATTTGCCGGGAAGCGCGATGGCAAATCCGGCGGCCGTCGTGAGCGAAGACGGCATCCGCGATATGATCCGCAACGGGCGGCGCGCGGATTACGCAACAACTGCGGCCAATGACCCGGCATACCTCCTCTATACGTCCGGCACGACGGCAAGTCCCAAGGGCGTCGTGCATGCTCATCGCGTTGGCCCAGGGCGATCACCGACATATCAGGGCTGGTATGGCATTACCCCCAACGACCGCATGTTGCACGCCGGCGCTTTCAATTGGACCTACACGCTCGGCACCGGCCTCATCGACCCGTGGGCGAACGGGGCGACAAGCATCATCTTCTCTGGCGAGAAGAAACCTGAAGTCTGGCCGTCACTCATCCGCGCGACAGGCGCAACACTGTTTGCGGCTGTGCCGAGCCTCGTGCGCCAGATCTTGAAATACGCAGCCCCCGGCCCTCTCGACCTCGGGCAACTACGCCATGCACTTATCGCTGGCGAACGGCCGCCTGAAGATCTGTTCGACAACTGGCGCGATCGGACGGGCACAGATCTCTATGAAGCGCTCGGCATGAGTGAAATTTCAACCTACGTCTCGACGTCCCCCACAGTGCCCCGCAAACCCGGCACAGCGGGAAAACCGCAGCCGGGGCGGCGCATTGTGATTTTACCAGTCGAGGGTGGCGAGACCCCCCTTTCCCCAGGCGAGGAAGGCCTAATCGCCATTCACCGCACGGATCCTGGATTGATGCTTGGGTACTGGAACCGCCCTGAAGAAGAAACCAGCGTTTATCGCGGCGATTGGTTTCTCGGCGGCGATCTCGGCATCGTGGATGACGACGGCTACATTACGCATACGGGGCGAGCCAACGACGTTATGAAAGCGTTCGGTTATCGTGTGTCCCCGCAGGAAGTCGAAGCGGTGATCGCCCAATGCCCGGGCGTGGCAGAAGTCGCTTGCGCCGAAGTGCAGGTGCGTGCCGATGTTTCGGTGATCGGCGCTTTCGTGGTGCGCAAAGCGGGCAGCACCGTCAATGCTGCGGCTATTGAACAGTTCTTCGCGGCCCGCCTCGCTCCATACAAGCACCCGCGCGAAATCGTCTTTCTCGACGCGCTGCCGCGAACCGCCAACGGCAAAGTCCGGCGCAACGCGCTTGCAGCGCTGCGCATCTTTTCAATCGTTACCAAGATATGAAGACGCAGCGTGTTTCCGCCTGTAGGCTTTTTTTTGAACACCGCAAACCCGGTTAAACCTTTGTTCAGCGCGGTCCCGTATTGATACACGGGTGAAGCATATTCCACGCGAAGTTTTCCTGGCGGGCGGATAATCAGATGTTGAACAACCGGAAACCGGACGGCATGCCGTCAACTCCACTTAAATCCGAATTCGATCGATCCATCCTAGCGTCGGCACAGGACGCAACCTCGTCGCGCTCGTACCGCGACCACGCAAGCGACGCCGACGCCAGCTACTCGATCATCAACGAATGGCTGACCATGAAAGGCGACCTTGAGAGCGAGGGCGACATTCTGGTCAAGGGCCGCGTGCACGGCAATATCCGCTGCAAAATGCTGATCGTCGATCCCGGTGGCGTGATTGAAGGCGATATCGTCGCCGATGAGGTTATGATCCGCGGCACGACACGCGGCACTGTCCGCGCAAAACGCGTGAGACTTGAGAAAACCGCCAACGTCGATAGCGAGATTTTCCACGATGTCTTCTCCGCAGAAGAAGGCGCACGCATCAAAGGCGCACTGCGCGCCAACGATGAAAGCGCGGAGCGCATCGCACAAAAGGCCATTCAAAGCGCCGGCGAGAGCCCAGAGAAAAAGGTAAGCTCTGCCCTCTTTCAGATGCTGGATGGCGCCCGTGCGCCGGCGCAACTGCACATTGCCGCCGCGCAATAAACAATCAGTTTCGTGTCGCGTACAAGAAGGGTGGCGTTTTACGCCGCCCTTTTTGCTTTCGCGGCTATATCGGCGAACTGCTGCACCAGGCTGCGCACACCTTTGAGACGGGTTTCTGGAAGATCCCAGTCAGCCCGGAACACGAGGCGCTGATCTGGCATCACTTTCAATTTCCCGCGTTGCGATTGCACGAAGGCAATTAACCCTTCCGGATTGGCGAAGTTGTTCTTGTAGAGAGTGACGGCCGCTCCCTTTGAACCAGCATCCACTTTTGCGATTCCGGCCAGCCGGCACAGCCCCTTGATTTCCATGACGTCAAGAAGGTGGCGTACTTCTTCCGGCATCTCGCCAAAGCGATCCACGAGTTCGGCGGCGAAACCGTCGATATCTGCGCGCTGCTCCAGCGACGAGAGGCGGCGATAAAGCCCAAGGCGAAGTTGTAGATCGCTCACGTAGGCTTCTGGGATCAGGATCGACATGCCGAGCTGGATTTCCGGGCTCCACTTGTCGGCCGCTTCCTGCAGATCACCGCCCCTCATCGCGGCAACCGCTTCCTCCAGCATCGACTGATAGAGCTCAAAACCGACTTCTCGGATGTGGCCGGACTGTTCTTCGCCCAGCAAATTGCCCGCGCCCCGAATATCGAGATCGTGCGAGGCCAGCGAGAAACCTGCCCCGAGCGTGTCCAGCGAATGAAGGACCTTCAGGCGCTTCTCGGCACCTTCCGTCAGCTTCTGTCCGGGAGGGGTGGTGAAATAGGCATAAGCCCGCGTCTTCGACCGGCCGACGCGGCCGCGCAACTGATAAAGTTGGGCCAACCCAAACATATCGGCGCGATGCACGATGAGCGTATTCGCGTTGGGAACGTCGAGACCGGATTCAACAATCGCGGTCGACAGAAGAACATCGTATTTGCCTTCGTAGAACGCCGTCATAACGTCTTCGAGATCGGTCGGCGTCATTTGCCCCGTGGCACGCGCGAAGGTGAGATCAGGCACGGCTTCGCGCAAGAATTCGGCGACTTCGTCGAGATCGGAAATTCTAGGCGCCACATAGAACGTCTGTCCGCCGCGGAAGCGCTCGCGACGGAGTGCCTCTTTCAAGATCACAGGATCGAATGGCGAAATAAATGTCCGGACCGCAAGGCGGTCGACGGGTGGCGTTGTGATGAGGGACAATTCACGCACGCCGGTCAGCGCAAGTTGAAGCGTGCGCGGAATGGGGGTCGCAGACAGCGTCAGAACGTGCACGTCCTCGCGCATCTTCTTCAGCCGCTCTTTGTGATTAACGCCGAAGTGCTGCTCTTCGTCGATGATCAACAGGCCGAGCCGCGCGAATTCGACTTGCTTGCCAAGCAGCGCGTGCGTGCCAATGACGATATCCACAGTGCCGGATTTCATGCCGGCCTTCACTTCGGTCAAGTCCTTCGGCGCGACCATGCGCGAGGCCTGTGCCACCTTGACCGGCAGGCCTTTGAAGCGCTCGGAGAACGTGCGGAAATGCTGACGCGCCAGCAACGTTGTCGGCACGACGACCGCGACCTGCATACCGTTCATGGCAGCTACAAATGCGGCGCGCATGGCGACTTCGGTTTTGCCAAAGCCGACGTCGCCGCACACAAGGCGATCCATCGGCCGCCCTGAGCCCAAGTCCTCGACAACCGCGTCGATACTAGCGGCTTGATCTTCAGTTTCCTCATAAGGGAAGCGGGCAACGAATTCGTCATAAGGTCCGGCAGACGGAAAAATGGCAGGCGCCTCGCGCAGCAGGCGCAACGCGGCGATTTTGATCAGTTCGTTGGCGATCTCGCGAAGGCGCTTTTTGAGCCGGGCCTTGCGCGTTTGCCACGCTACACCACCAAGCCGGTCAAGCTGACTGTCGCCCTCGTCCGACCCGTAGCGCGATAAGAGTTCGATGTTCTCGACCGGAACGAACAGTTTGTCGCCGCCGGCATAGAGGAGTTCGAGGCAATCATGTGGCGCGCCAAGAGCCGTAATGGTTTGCAACCCTGCGAAGCGGCCAATGCCGTGATCGGCATGAACGACAAGATCGCCAACAGATAGACTTGTGGCTTCGGTCAGAACATCGGCGGCTTTGCGCGTGCGTTTCCTTTGGCGCACAAGTCTATCGCCGAGGACGTCCTGCTCGGCGATAATAACGAGATCGGGAGCTTCAAACCCGTGTTCGAGACCGAGCACGGCAAAGCCCGTGACACCCGGCTTCAAGGCCTGCAACTCGACGAAATTCTCGACCTTGGCGATGTCCTTCAGGCCGTGATCGGCAAGCAGCGAGATCAGGCGCTCGCGGGCGCCCGTCGACCAGGCCGCGATCGCGACGCGGCGGTGCCCCGAATGAATAGTGCGGACATAGGCGGTAACGGCATCGAATACGTTGGCGTCAGGGTCAGCGCGCTCGGCCGCGAACGTGCGTCCCTGGCGCCCTTTCATGGCGTAGACGTTAGCCGCGCCCGGTTCTTCAAATGGAGTTAGTCTTGCAACGGTGCGGGGGCTGAGCGCGGCAAGCCAATCTTTGCCGGCGAGATACATGCTCTCCGGCGGTATAGGCTTATAAGGCGGAGCACCAAAGCGTCGCCCTTCAAGGCTTTCAAGGCGCGCCTCATAATGTTCTTGGATCTGGCTGAAGCGCTGTTCGACAGATTCGTCCGCCATGTGGTCGAAGCTGACGCCCGCGCCCGGGAGATAATCAAAAAGCGTTTCGAGCGTTGGATGGAACAACGGCAGCCAATGCTCCTGGCCCTGATAACGCCGCCCGCTGCTCACCGCTTCGTAAAGCGGATCTTCTCCCGTCGCGCCGCCGAACAGTTCGACATAGCGCGTGCGGAAGAGCGCGGTTGCTGCGTCGCCAAAGGCAACTTCGCTGACTGGCATGAGCGCGAATTTTTGCACCGGCTTGGTGCTGCGTTGCGTCTGCGCGTCGAAAGCCTTGATACTTTCAAGATTGTCGCCAAAGAAATCCAGCCGGATGGGATTGATGCGGCCTGGCGGAAAGAGATCGAGGATGCCGCCGCGAACGGCGAATTCGCCGGGCTCCATGACGGTGCTCGCACGCTGGAATCCGTAAAGTCCGAGACGGCGCACGAGTTCAGCCATATCTATGCGCTGGCCGGGAGCAATCGGCTTGAAAGCCGAGCGTATAAATGCGCGTGGCGGCAGGCGCTGCAGCACGGCGTTGACGGTCGTGACCACAACCGTTGGCTCTTTGAGAGATCCGATGACCAATTTGCCGAGCGACGTGATGCGCTTCGACACGAGTTCGGAATTGGGGCTGACACGGTCGTAAGGCACGCTATCCCAGGCGGGGAACGCGATCACCTTGACGTCGGGCGCGAAGAACGCCAGCGCAGTCTCCAATTCGTTGAGGCGGCGGTCGTCACGCGCAACATGGAGATGCAGTCCGGGGCCGGTTTCGCGCGCGGCCGCCTTCGTCATATCGGCGATGACGCGCGCGTCTAAGCCTTCCGGCACGCCAGAAACGACCGTCCGCGACCCTCGTGTGTCGTTGGACATATCAACCGCCGGTCCGCGTATTGCCGTTAAGTCCATGGAAGGCGCGGACTTCAAAAACGAGATTGGTGAACTCAGGCGCTTCAATGGCGCCCGATTCAAAACACCACGCGTGCAACAGCGGATCGGGCAACTCGAGGAAGCGCTCGAAGCGGCCGATATCCGCGCCGCTCAGTTGCGGCACTTTAGCTTCGGCGAAACGGCCGATCATATAATCCATTTCCTTGGTGCCGCGATGCAAAGCCCGATAAAGCGCGCGGCGCCGGCGCATGTCCACGTCGTCCGTCATGTGCCTTGATGCTCCAGCCGATCTAGATATTAGTGACTTGATAAAGCTGGCCCTGCGCTTGACGGTTCCGACGGGACCCGGCACGTTAAAGGAGCTCCGGTTGGGTCCATATAGCGCCCCGCGACGGTTCCGCAAAGCATGAGAGGACGATGCGTATTGCCGCGACCAGTTATGCCCATTCCAGCCCCGCCTATGCGCGGCGGCTAACCGGCGTTTGAGCATTTTATGCGCCCGGCAAGCCTCGCCCCACTCTTTGCGTCTGCAACAGCCCTGGCAGGCATCGGCCCGCGCCTCAGTCTCTTGCTCAAGAAATGCCTCAACCTGCCGCCGCAGGTCTCCGAGCCGCGCGTGCTCGATTTGTTGTGGCACTTACCGGCTGGCGTCATCGACCGGCGCGCTGAACCCGCGCTAAAAGACGCCGTGCCGGGCACGATTGTCACCGTCAAAGTGCGTGTTCTCAAACACAAGGCGCCGCCGCGCGGAAACAACAAAGCCCCCTACAAGATCAACTGTGAAGACGACACGGCCCGGCTGGATCTGGTTTTCTTTCACGCTGAGCGCAAGTTCATCGAAAAGCAGCTGCCCGTTGGCGAGGTGCGCTACATCTCAGGCCGCATCGAACGCTATAGCGACGTCTTGCAGATGACGCATCCCGACTACATCGTTGCTGAAGACGCACGCCAGGACCTGCCGATGTTGGAGCCGGTCTATCCATTGACTGCGGGGCTTTCGGGCAAGATATTGCAAAAGGCGTCGCGCCAAGCACTGGACCGCGTGCCGCACTTTGCTGAGTGGCAGAATGCAGAATGGCTCAAACAACGCGACTGGCCGGATTTCAAATCGGCGCTCATCCGGCTGCACCGTCCAACCGACGCGCAGGACGTATCGAACGGAGCGGCACCCTGGCAGAGGCTTGCCTATGACGAGTTGCTGGCGGGCCAACTCGCGCTTGGCCTTGTGCGTCAGAACATGAAGGCACAAAGCGGGAGAACCATAGCGGGCGACGGACGTATTCGAACGAAGATCGCCGCATCATTGCCATTCAAGCTCACCGGCTCACAGCGCACAGCGTTGAAGGAGATTTCTGACGATCTGGCGGCACCCCATCGCATGTTGCGTTTGCTGCAAGGCGATGTCGGCTCGGGAAAAACGGTGGTTGCGCTTTTGGCCATGGCGGTTGCCGTTGAAGCTGGCGCGCAAGCAGCACTCATGGCGCCAACAGAAGTGCTCGCGCGTCAGCACGCCGAAACGATCGCGCCACTTGCCGACAAAGCCGGATTGACGATTGGACTGTTGACAGGACGCGAAAAAGGCAAGTCGCGCGATGCTCTGCTCGAACGGCTGGCGTCGGGCGAAATAGACATACTCATTGGCACGCACGCCTTATTTCAGGACGAAGTCGTTTTCAAGGACCTGGCGTTCGCCGTGATCGATGAGCAGCACCGCTTTGGCGTGCACCAGCGCCTAGCGCTGCAGGCTAAAGGATCGAACGGCGGAACGAACGTGCTCGTTATGACCGCAACGCCCATACCGCGCACGTTGCTGATGACGCACTACGGCGATCTCGATGTCTCGCGCCTCACCGAAAAACCCGCTGGCCGCAAACCCATCGTCACAAAGGCGGTGCCTATCGAGTCGCTTGAAAAATTGATTGACCGCATCCGCGCGCAACTCACTGAGGGTGCGCAAGTCTATTGGGTGTGCCCACTCATTGAAAGTTCGGAACTGAGCGAGTTGGCGGCGGCTGAAGAGCGTCATGCGCATCTGAGACAAATTTTCGGAGATACGGTCGGACTTCTGCACGGCGCCCTGCCCTCCGCCGAGAAAGACGCGACCATGGCCGCGTTCGCCGCAAACGAATTGAAGATCCTGGTGGCGACCACGGTCATCGAAGTGGGCGTCAATGTCCCCAACGCCAACATCATGGTCATCGAACATGCCGAACGCTTCGGCCTTGCACAGTTGCATCAGCTGCGCGGACGTGTTGGGCGCGGCTCACGCGAAAGTTTCTGCATGCTGCTCTTCAAACAGCCCTTGGGCGAGACCGCGAAGGCGCGCCTCAAGATGATGGAAGATACCGAGGACGGCTTTCTCATTGCGGAAAAAGATTTAGAGTTGCGCGGTGGCGGCGAAATGCTTGGCGCCAAACAGAGCGGCGCGCCAGGTTTCCGTATTGCCGAAGTGCCTGGATTTGAGATGTTGCTGGCGGCGGCCCGCGACGACGCCCAGCTCATCCTCTCGAACGATCCTGATCTGAAAGCGCCGCGCGGCCGCGAATTGCGCACGCTGCTTTATATGTTCGAGTGCGATGAAGCCGTCAGACTTTTCAGGGCGGCGTGAACAAGTAGTAACAAGAAATGCTAATTGTAAAAATCACCGCTCCGCAATCTAGAGCATCATCGGACCGGACGGAATCGCTGATGCGATTCACCGGGCCGATAAAGATGCTCTAGAATCATGTTGCTAGAGCAATTTCATCCGATCAGTGGATCGCTAAGGCGATCCTGTCTGATCGGATATTGCTCTAATCTGATGTCCTGGAGGTGCCCATGGCAGACATCGAGCGGCTGAGTATCGCTCTACCGACACCTATGGCCGACAATGTGCGCCAGGCAGTCGAGGCAGGGAGTACGCGTCGGCAAGCGAAGTCATTCGCGATGCCTTGCGGCTTTGGGAAAGCCGCCGTCAACTGCGCGAGCACGATGTTAAAATCCTGCAGAAGCAATGGAACCCGGGAAAGGCCAGCGGCACCGCAGGACCGCTCGACATCAATAAGATCATTGCCAGCCGACGCCGCGTGCAAGTCAAGAAGGGTGCCAAGCGTGGCTGAACTCGCCATATCACGGCGGGCGATGGAAGAACTTGGCGAGATTTGGGACTATATCGCTCTCGATAGCCCAGCCGCCGCCGACCGCGTGTTGCTTCACTCTAGGTCATAAACTCATAAACTGGATTCCCAAACGGCGCGAACAGTGATTCACAGTCTCAACTGAGGAGGTTGAGATGGGACAGCTGCGCCGTTACGAGCTCACAGATTCCGAATGGTCGATCATCGATCCACTGTTG
>JANOKW010000287.1:0-8833 GCA_031419475.1 Hyphomicrobium sp.
ACTGGCAGCCGCCAGCAAGGCCCATACAGCTTTGCGATTGGGCATTGAGTTCAGTGTCCTTCAGTCGCGTATCCAGCCAGGGCCTGGCTGGCCCCGTCGTCTGCAATCTAAGGGTCGCAGCACCAAGGCTGAATTGGCAAATAGTGTAACGACGCACGCCGTGAAGTTGATATATTGTACCATTAAGGCAACGATGTGCTGCAGATTAGTTGTCTGCCCGAACACGATTTTTCATTCCCTTTGAGATCAGCCGCTCAGTGGATTGTATTTGTGGCCAGAAATGCCTGTCGAAGCGGGTACGATGCAAAGCGCTCAACGGATGTTGCAAGATGCTTAGGCTGGAGAAGGGAACTTATGGGTTGCATCAAATGGCTCTTGCTCATCGCTTGCGCACTGCTGGTGCCGGTCGCCACTATCAACGCAGCCGGACTAGACGAGGCGTCGTTCGATCCCACAACCGGTTACCGTATCGCCCACTACCGCGCGGCGGTACCAGAAACGGTGCCTGGTGGAACGCGGGTCGATCTCGACAAAGTGGATGAACTCATCAAAGGCAGCGCCGTTCTTCTCGATGTGATGCCCTCAGAAGGGGCGGGCGCCGATCCCGCAACGGGAAAATGGCGCTTGTCGCGGCCGCATCAAACAATTCCCGGTGCAACGTGGCTGCCCGATGTCGGGCGCGGAAAATTGACAGCCGCATTCGACAGCTATCTGAAGTCCAATGTTGAAAGACTGACCAACGGCGACAAGGCAAAACCGATCATCGTCTTCTGTCAATCGGATTGCTGGATGGCGTGGAACGCCGTGCAGCGGATAGCGGGCCATGGGTACTCTTCGCTCTACTGGTTTCCCGAAGGTACCGATGGATGGGTCGAATGGGGCGACAGAAAGCTCGTGCCAGTCGAACCGGTTTCGCTGTCATTTTGACCGGAAACTGAGAACGCGCATCGCTGCCGTCCTCAATGTTTCAATTCGTTATTGATGTGTTCACAATCTGCGCGCTTGATCGTAGCTACACGTAGAGGCGCCTTACAGTTTCGAATATTTTCATAAAATTGGACTAACTTTACATACGCTACGCCAACCAACACTTTGGGACTTTGTTCCCCGAAGAGTCCACTGAGTGTATGTTAAATAATTCGGAAACTTTAAAATATTACCGAATGTTGAGTGTGGGGTAACTATGAGTAGACGCGTCATATCGAATTTTCCGGTCGATTCAAAGGGCAGCGTCGCTGTTCTGTTTGGCCTTGTGATTCCGTCTCTCATCGGGTTCACCGGATTGGCCGTTGACGGTTCCTATTGGATGGTGCAGCGGAACAAGCTTCAAGCAGCAACCGATAGCGCGGCGATTTCTGTAGCGCAGGTGCTGCAACTTGATGGCGGCAGTGCGCCACTGAAGGCAGAGGCTACAAAGTTTTTCACGAAAGTTTACGGCAACCACGTCTCGACGGTGACGTACGCAGTTGAACATCCGCCAAAGTCCGGTCCGAATATCGGGGACGTGTCCGCCATTGCAGTTCTTGCCGAACGCAGCCAGCCGAGCTTCTTTCTTTCGGCATTCGGCATCAAGGACCTCGTCGTGAGAACACGGGCCGTGGCCCGGATAGACAGTATGGCGGAGGCCTGTCTTTTGGGGCTTTCTCAGACAGACGATAAAGCTGTCGAGATTACGGGTTCCGCAATCGTGAACTTGGATTGCGGAATCGCATCCAATTCGAATTCCACGCAGGCGATGTATCTGTCGGGTAGTTCGCAGGTCATAACCTCCGGCATCTCTACCGTCGGGGACATCTATCAGTCCAACGGAAGCACGGTAAACACGAACGGCGGGCCCATGCGCAGCCATGCGCAAGCACTTCGCGATCCCTATGGCCCCGAGGGGCGCAATCTTCAGGTTCCGTCCACACCGGCCAAGTGCACGGGGAGAAATCTCAGAGTTAGGAACAACACGACATTGTCGCCAGGCCGGTATTGTGGCGGTATTGATTTTCAGAGTGGCACCGCAACTCTGGCGCCAGGCGTGTACATTATTGACGCTGGAAATTTCAACGCCAACGCTCAGGCGTCGATCGCCGGAACCGGGGTCACGATCATCTTGACTGGTTCTGGAACGAACTATGCTCAAATGAACATCAATGGTGGCGCTTCGATCAATCTGCACGCTCCGACGACCGGAAGTGCCATGAACGGCGTCCTTTTCTTTCAGGATCCTGCCGCTCCGACCTATCAAGGCAATCAAATCATCAACAATAAGTTGAATGGCGGAGCTGGCCTCGCTTTAAGCGGCGCTCTCTATTTCCCTAAGCAGAAATTAGAATTCTCCGGCGGGGCTGGTGCGACTATTTCCTGTCTTCAAATGATCGGTCTGGCGGTGACGTTCACTGGCAATTCGCGGGTCGCGGGAACGTGTGACGCCAATGACGGTACAGAATCGATGCGCCGCGTCAGCATCAAGCTGGCGGAGTAGAACGGTGGGCGCGCAAAACTCAAAGCGTAGTGCGCGCCGGTTGGTTTGGCTTCGCGCATTTGCGCGTGCCGAGTGCGGGGCTATGGCTGTCGAATTCGGGTTCATTGCCCCCGTCGTCATCGGCTTGCTGCTGGGCGTGGTCGAGATATCGCAGGCCATTAGCAGTCAATTGCAAGTTCAGGCAGCCGCGCGGGTCGGCTCCAACTTTGGCTTGGCCAAGCCCCCGGTGCAAGGAAACGTGCAGCCGGTCATCGACTCGGTTCGGGCCGCGCTTCCGGCCGAATGGATTGACTCCGCCAACGCTGAAAAGGCAGTTGTCGCCGCGACGATCCTTTGCGAGTGCGAAGTGAGCGGTCCCGCACAGTGCGGCGCGCCTTGTGGGGCGGGCGAGCGCAGCCAAACCTACCTCCGGGTCGATGTCACGAAACCCTACACGCCGATGTTGCAGATCCGATATTTACCTTTGAGCTTTACGCTCAGGGATACCTCTCTGGTTAGGCTCCAATGACATTCGAAATTCGCAAACCCAACGATAGCCCTGCTCTAACCAAGTGGCAGGCATTTGTTGGCGAAGGGCAGAAGCGCCGCCAGGGTGGCGTCAAAGGTTTTGCCGACAATCGCTCGGGCGTCGCTGCGGTCGAAGCCGCATTCGTGCTGCCGCTGATGTTCGCCGGATTGCTTTTCGTCATTGAAACCGGGCGTGTTTTCTTCGCCAAGATCGAGTTTGACTATGCTGTTCACGCAGCGACGCGGCTTGGCATGGTCGCCAATAACGCCAGTAAGGCTGTGGTCGAACAGGAGATGAGAAACCGCTTTATCTTGCTTGCGCCGGAAAATCTCACAGGCGTGACGATGGGTGAAGTGGTCAATGCCGATAACACCAGAACGGCGACGCTAACGGCGTCGTACCAGTTCGATTTCTTTATTCCATTTACGCAACATGATTCGATCACGCTGACGCGCACCGTTTCGTTCCTGAAAGGGACGTAATGCTGGCGCACTTTGGCGGCTTTTGGGCTCGACCAACGCGCGCTCGGCGCGAATGCGGTTCAGGTAACGAGATAAACCAGCGCCTCGATGCCAAGCGACAGCAGGACGTAGAGCAGCAGGAAGAAGGCCGCATAAATGGCGCCCAGTACCGGCATATGCGTCGACGTTAGGACTGGAAATTTTTCGCGTTCCTGATTGACACGTTCCAGGCTGCGCCGTTCCTGGCCCCACTTCAGAACAACGTAAAAGAAGCGGAACGACAGGCGGATCTCGCCACCCGGCTTAGAAGCAGCATCAGCCGGGCTTGTTGTGGCGACGGTCTCGTTTGGGGATTGCATGTTCTTACCGGCGCTCAGAGCGCATAACAATTTACTGGGCAAAGCCCAATGTAATCAGAGGATGTTGCCAAAGCATTAGCGGAGGGCGTTAACGGCCGGGAACACCAGCTAGTCGTTGTCGGGGTAAGCCGGGGTCCGTTCAGTTCATAACGAGTGCTGGCTGACCCAATGTGGCCAGCCGCTCGTTGAGGATATCAATGTTGTTGACGATGTAGGGGTTGCCGGGATCGCTGCGATAGGCGGCCGTGAGTGTCGAGCGCGAGCGATCGAGGTTGCCGCGGAGAAGATATGAATAGCCGAGATTATTGAGCACGCTCGGCGTCGGCCCGATGTGTTTCTGAACGCGCGCATAGGCCTTGTCAGCCTGATCGAAACGGCCGACCTGATCATACGCTGCGGCCAAACCCAGCCAGGCTTCGGGATTAAGCGGATCGGATTCAACTGTCTTTGAGTAGGCATCGACCGCAAGGCCGTAATGACCTTCGCTAAACTGCAATTGGGCCTCTTGCACCATGCGCGTGGCATGCGGCAGCGTTGTGCCAGTGGTTAGGCCCGAGAACGATTGTGAGAACGATTGTGAAAGTTCGCCGTCTTGCGGCGCGCAACCGGCGAGCGTCGCCATGACGCCGGCGGCAAACATAAGCACAGACGCTTTTTGAAACATCAACACGACTGACCCCACTAGCGACAACCAAGACTTTTCTCAGCTGCAACGAACCCCACACCGCAGTCCGGATACAACTCAGTACGCTTGACCTGAGTACGCTCGACGCTAAAGGCACTGCTTCGAATTGTGATCGGGCGGCCGCTTTAAAGGCTCAAATCTAAGTCCCGTTTTCGTGCACTTCTTGTGCCCGATATTGCTCCCAGAAACAATTTTCTGCCGAATCTGGGTTGCCGGACGGCGGCAACCTGTTGAGAACCTGTTAACGGTTGGCGATTACAACTCGACCGGATGCGTCGTTCAGTTCGATTCTCCGGGCTTTTTTGGCATGCGACGGCGATACGGAAAACATCAGCAAACATTTCCACAGCGTGTTGATGACTGACCAATCGGAGCACGGGCTACGGCGCAAGTGTCGGATTTTTATCACGCAAGGATGCTCCTATGCGCCGTGAATCTGCTCTCGCACTCAGCCTTGCCGCCGTCAGCGGGCTTTTTGCCGCCATTGGCGCCTACAATTGGGCGCCAGACCAATCTGGCCTTCCGAGGACAGAAATCGTCGCGGCACCAACAATTCCTTTGACGACGGTTGTGGTCGCCAAAGAGGATTTAGCGTTTGGCGCGCAGTTGGCCAAAGAGAAGCTCGTGGAAATTCAGTGGCCCGCCGGGAGCGTTCCTAAGGGCTCATTCACGTCGGTCGATGCGTTTTTCACTGAGCATCAGAACCGCGTCGTCATCGAAGCCATGCGTGCGAGCGAGCCTATTTTAAGCGGCAAAGTGACAGGACCAGGCCAGCGCGCTAGCCTCTCGACGATGCTCGGCGAGGGCATGAAAGCCGTCACGATACGGGTCAACGACGTGATTGGAGTGGGGGGCTTCGTGCTACCGGGAGACCATGTCGATGTTTTCATGACACACGATGGCAAGGCTCCCGCTGACAAGCCGGAGGCCGCAACGCCGGCATTTACGGACTTGCTAATACAGAATCTTCGCGTGCTCGCAGTCGATCAGATTGCAGACCCCAAGAAAGACGCGCCGGTTGTGGCGCGCACAGTCACTGTCGAAGCAAGCATGCAAGACGCGCAAAAAATTACATTAGCGTCCACTGTCGGCAACTTGTCCCTAGTGTTACGCGAAGAGGGCTCAACGGCATCGGCCTCAGACTGGAAGCGGGTAACGGCAAATGACCTTTCTGGGGATAGCGGGGATAAAAACCGGGTTGCAACGTTTCAGCCGACGAATACGGTTGCGGCACCCCAAACGCCCGTGTCAGTTTCTGCGACCGCCAAAATCAATATCGTCAGGTCGGTCGAAAACAAAGAATATACGGTCAGACGTTCGATGTCTGAAGAGTAAAGCCGGGGACGGGGGTCGTCGGTAAATCAGTTTGGTAGCTGCGCCGTCCGCGTTTCGGATAAGTTGCAGCAATCGCTTTAGCGTTCATCGTGCATGCGTCCAGTATCTGCGTTCCGTAGGTTGCGTTCGGAACAGTGATAGTAAGTTGAGGACCTGTAGCGATGTTGCAAAAGTATCTAAGCCGCGTCACGCGGCTGTCAACGGCGTTTGCGCGCGGCGCGTGCCAGGCGGGCCCTCCGCCCGAAATCCAGGCGGGCCCTCCGCCCGAAATCTTGTCACACTCGAAGTCTTTGCAGCCAACGGGGCGGCTTGCGTGCGCCCGTTTGATGGCCGGCATTTCCGGCTTGGGGCTCGTATTTCTACTGCCATTGCCGTTTGCCATCGGCGACGGGCGGCAGGTTGATGCGGGTCCGGCCGCCAAGGAAGGAGCCACTAATAAGGGCGTTGTTTCCAAGGCCACCGTCACGGTCAAAAAATCCAGGGTCGTTGAAGTGCCCCGGCCGTTCTCAACGGCACTCATCGCAGAAGCGGAAATTGCCGATGTAGTCCCGATCTCCGATCGCGCGATCTATATTGTGGGCAAGAAGGTTGGTGCAACGCGGCTAACGATTGTCGGCGAGGATCAGCGGGTTCTGCAGATTGTCGAAGTCGACGTGACGCCCGATCTTGAAGATCTCAGAGCCAAGCTCAAGGAAAACGTTCCTGAAGCCGATATTCGCGTCAGCGCCGTGGCAGGCGGCATCATGTTGAGCGGAACGGCGCGCGATGCGCCGGAGATTGAAAAAGCTATCAACATTGCGCGGCGCTATTCCCCCGATGCCATCACCAATGCAATCGGGGTGGCTTCGCCCCAGCAGGTGATGCTGGAAGTGCGGTTTGTTGAAGCTTCCCGATCAGCCTCGCGCGAACTTGGCGTCAGCACGCGGGTTAGAGGCCCGAGCGCCAGCTCCGACACAAACAATCAGATTTTTGACTCGGCTGTGGGCGGCGCTATCCAGACAGCAGCTCTTCTTTCGGGTGCCGAACCCTTCGGCACGATGCTCGCACGCGTTCTTGATGGCGGCACGAACGTTGATGTCATGCTGAGGGCCCTAGAAGAGCGGTCTCTTGCGCGGCGGCTTGCGGAACCAAATCTCGTGACGACATCTGGTGACACGGCAAGCTTTCTGGCGGGCGGTGAATTCCCGTTCCCAGTTGCCGCCGACAACAACAAGATCTCTATCGAGTTCAAGAAGTTTGGTGTGGCACTGGCCTTTACGCCGACTGTTCTGGCGGGCGGTCTCATCAACCTGAAGATCGCGCCTGAAGTGAGCGACATCGACGATACGATCACGATCGAGTTGAACAACGTGCGCATTCCGGGTCTCGTCGTCCGGCGCGCCAATACCACTGTCGAGCTGAAGGACGGGCAAAGCTTGGCCATCGCGGGATTGCTGCAGCACACGCATCAGAAGTCGCAGCGGCAGTTGCCATGGATAGGCCAGGTTCCCATTCTAGGAGCGCTGTTCCGCAGCGCGGATTTCCAGAAGGCGGAAACGGACCTCGTCATTATCGTGACACCGCGCCTCGTGAAGCCGAAGAAGCCAGGCGAAGTTCTCATGACGCCGCTTGACGAACCTGTTGCCTCAAACGACGTCGACTTCTTTGCACGCGGACAAGCGGAGATATCGAAGAGCGATCACCGGCGTCATGAAGAGCCGAAGCAGTTCGGCCATATCATTCACACTAGACCGGAAAAGGTGGCTCATGCACCGGCAAAATAATCCTATGAGGCTGCGCTTCAAGGCTGTGCGCGTTGTTGGCGCGGTGTTGGCCGCCACTTCTGGAATGGGCGGATGCCGGGAATACTTCGACGAGCGTGATACAATCTCCCATGTTGCGGGCGACGCAATCGCGGTCAACAAGGCAACGCAGACTATCGAACGCTATCCGGAAGCCGCGCGCCAGGATCGCTGGCGATCTGATGGCGAGCGGGCGCGTGTGGCCATCGAGCGCTACAAAACGCGGACAGTGCAGGAACCGCAGTCGCTTGGAACAGGCGATAAGGCACCCCCGCCAGCGCCCGCACAGCCGTCAGCTCCGCCAGCGCCGGCCGCCGCTTCGAAGTAGAACTCTCTTCGACGTAGAACTCTCAAGGCAAATGCTGCACCCATGAGCGGGAAAGAACACAAAAAAAGCCGGGCAATGTTGCCCGGCTTTTAAAATTCTGTCGGTCTCAGAATTGCGAATTTAGTTCAGCGTGCCTTTGAGGTCCTTGATCGACTGATCGATCAGACTGTCACTGGTCGAACCAGAAACGCGGGATTTCAGCAATTTCTCGGCTGCCGCTATCGCCATATCGACCGCACTTGCGCGAACTTCGCTGACAGCCTGGACTTCGGCCCGGGCGATCTTTTCTTCTGCCAGTTTCGAGCGGCGATCAATCATTTCAGACAGGGACTTTTTCGATTCAGATGCCAATGCTTCGGCTTCGCGCTTGGCTTGTTCGATAATGCTCTTGGCTTCGTTCTCGGCTTCCTTGGCCTTCTTCTGGTAGTCGGCGAGCAGGGCCTGCGCTTCTTCACGCAGGCGCCGGGCCTCGTCGAGTTCCTTGCGGATGGCGTCAGCACGCTCGTCGAGTGCCTTCCCGATGAGCCTCGGGACCCCGTAGTACGCCAGCAGCGCCATGAAGCCGATGAAGGACACCAGAACCCAGAACAATGCGTCATTTGGATCAAACATTGTCGTTACCTCACTCGCCTGCTGCCGGCGTCAGCATCTTTTTGACATCCGCGAGACTGACGTCCTGGCCGATCAGCTTGCCGACAACGGCGCTTGCTGTTTCGGCCGCGATGTCGTTGACGGCCGACAAAGCCTTGGTCTTCGTGGCGGCAATGCGCGTTTCCGCCTGCTGCAACTTGGCTGCGAGCTGTGCCTCAACCTTAGACTTCTCGGCTTCGGTTTCCTTGGCGAGGCTTTCGCGCGTTTCCTTTGCAATTGAAGATGCTTTGCCGCGTGCGTCTTGAAGCGCTTTTT
>JANOKW010000288.1:0-8189 GCA_031419475.1 Hyphomicrobium sp.
CGCTTGCCGTTCCATTCCCAGCCCTTTTTGCAGTCGTCGGCAGGGTTCGACGGCGGCACGCAACGCTTGCCGTTCCATTCCCAGCCCTTCTGACAATCGTCGGCAGGGTTCGACGGCGGCACACAACGCTTGCCGTTCCATTCCCAGCCCTTCTGACAGTCGTCGGCAGGGTTCGACGGCGGCACGCAGCGCTTGCCGTTCCATTCCCAGCCCTTCTGACAATCGTCGGCAGGGTTCGACGGCGGCACGCAACGCGAGCCTGTCCAACGCCAGCCTTTTTCTTTGCAATCGTCGGCCGGATTTTCTTCGCGCACGCACCGGCCGTCGCTGGTGCGCTCGAAGCCTCCATCGCACACGCAATTGCCGCGGCGGTTGCGATATTCGTTCGGACCCGGCTGGCACAGTTCAACCACAGGACGGCAACGGCCGTTATCGTCGCGCTCGAAATCCGATTTGCAAACGCAGCGGCCTCTGGAGTTTCTGACTTCGTTGGGGCCGGGTTGGCACTGCGGATCGGGGCGCACGCATTCGCCATCGTCGAGGATCGTGCCACGCGGGCAGTCTTCGACGATCTCGATGCATTTCGGCCAAATTCCAGCTGTTCCGCGCGAGCACTGCTTCACGGGCGGCACCGGATCACTCTCCGGGCGCTCGCAAGACCGTGTGTCAACACTCCAGATGCGGTTTGCCGGGCACGGGCAGCGGCCGTTCTTTGGCACCGGCCGTCCATCGGCGCACGTTTCCGGACGGTCGTCCTTCTTGCAGCGCGGCGAGTCGATGATCGCTGTTACATTGGCTGCGTCGTCAGTGCCGATCCGGTTTGCGGCTGTGCCCGCGTTCGGGAACGTCAGCTTGACGCTATTGGGCGCTTGGCATGTGCCGTCGTCTGCAAACGTGGCCTTGACTTCGAGCGTTAAGACCTGGTCTTTCACCGTTTCGACATGGGCATTTTCGCAACTATAATTGGCGCCCGCGCCGATGCAGGTGAAGGGCCCCGAGAACGACACGTTCTTTGGTGCAGCACCGAATGTCTCTGAAAGTTTCAGCGGGCCCTTGTAGGGATCGGGTCCGGTGTTCGTGACTGTCACGGCATACGTGCACTGCCAATCGCCGCCGTCCTGAACGCACGGACCTTTGACGGTTTTCTGTACCTTCTGGTTGGTCGGATCGCAGAGCACGTGGACCACGCCGCCGCCATCGACCCACCACAGCCCAAACGTCCAAGCATTGGCAATCGCGGTGTCGTCGGCTGGGTTGAGGTTGGGAGCAGCGCCCGCGACGGGCAAAGTCAGCTTGACTTCATTCGGTACGTTGCATCCCAAGGCTTCGACATCGGTTGCTTTAATGTCGATCACGGCCGGGATTGTCACTGTGCCGCCCGCTGGAATGTTGACGGCAGCGAGGCTGTCGCACGCATAGTTGGCGGGACCGCCGACGCAGTTCCAGCCGGGCGCAACATGCAGTGCTTGCGTGGCGGCTGGCACTTTTTCATCGAACTTGATGATGCTGAGGACGGGCGCCACATTCTGGTTGGTGATGGCGATGTCGTATGTGCAGCTCAACACATCGCCAACTTTATTGCACAGACCAGCGCCGGCGCCAGTCGCGGTTTTCGTAACTTTGAGGTTCGGTGACGGCACCGGCACGTCAACCCAAACGCACGCCGGATTGCCGCTCGGCCCCGCTCCACCCATCAGGAGTGGCGGAGGCAGCGGACCCGGCGGCAGCATCGCGGGATCGAGCACGCCGAAGCAGTTTTCGGCGACGTATCCGCCGGGCGCTGGCATCGTCACGTCAACCCAGTGGATGTGTTCTTCGCCCGGTGCCAGCACGAGATTGGTGACGCACGTAAACGGCAACTGATTGATGTTGCCAATCGAGCAGGCAATTGGCGGATTGACGGCCGTCACCGGCGCATTGACGACCGCGCCACCAACAAACATCGCGTCCGCGAGAAGCACGTCGCCAGCGTACGGCATCAACCCGGCATTCTTGATGCTGAGACCAAATTTGCAAGCAAGGCCCGGCAAGCACGTGCCTGGACCGATCTTATCGACCACGATGTCCGTGCCGCCCTCGGCGCAGGCTTTCGCCCAGCCGGCAGCGTGATGCAGCACGGCGCAGTTGCGGAAACCCATGTTGCCAGCGAGCGCCAAGTCAAAAGTGTTAATCCAAACATCGAACCAGGCGCTGTCCCCCGGCAGCAGCAACGCCACTGGGATAGTGCACGCGAAGTTCGCTGTTGGCGCTGGCGTACAATTGATGCCGGGGTTTGACACGTTCGCTGCGATGATCGGCACAATGCCGCCCGCGCCTGGGCCCGCCATGATCTTCGTGACGTCGGTGATCTCGACGTCGTCCGTCAGCGCAGCCGTCGAGACGTTGCGAACCGAGATCGTGCAGCGGATCTTGCCACCGATGGCGCCCGCATAGCAGCGCTTATCGAGCAGCAAGCCTGCTTCGTCGGCTGGGATAGGCAATTCGGGATTGATGTAGTGCGGTTTGTCCTCAAGCAGCTCAACTGGAGCACTCGTTCCTTCGCACGGCGCGTAAATCGCCACATCGCCAACATGACCGTAAGCGTCCACGTCTTCATGGCGGCCGTCGTAATCGACGAACCAAGTTTCATATGGCGGCGCGTTGGCCGGGCGCACGCGTGATTTGTAATTGCCCTGCAGCCCATGCACGATTTTGGCGCCGCCGAGCGAGACGCGGCTCACGTCTTCGCCTTCGCGCAGATGCTCGCCAGCCGTCCACAGAGTTTGACGGCACTTGCCGTAATCGATGTTACCGTTCTTGTCGTAACCGTAGTTCAGCGCCACGCCGCCGGCGGTCGCGTTGTGCTCTTGTGCCAAGCCGATGGCGTACTCTTGCGGCTTTGCGGCCCAGCGGCCTTCTCTTTCGTCCCACGCAAAGCGCAATACGAAAGCCTGCTGCGGAGACGCAAACTTGGCGTAATCGTAACTGCCAGACGCAACGCCGCGCTGCGACAGGTACATCATGCCGTTGCCGTCGAAGACGACGTCGGTGATGTTGGTGCCGGGATAGGCCTTGCCAATTTCGAGTTCGATGCGCGCGTCTCGGCCGAAGTCACCTTCGTCGTCGATCGAGACAGACCAGACAGAGGCGCCTTCAGCGACCGAATAGTAGAGGCGGCCGGCGCTGACAGCGAGGCCGAACACGCGGCGGCGTTCGTCCGCAAAGCCCCACGTCGCGATGTCTTCCGCGTTGAAGGCGGGGCTCGCGATATCCATGCGCCGCGAGGAATCATACGCCACGGGCTCAAGCCCCTGCGCCTTGCGGCCAATCATGCCGTGGTCGTAGACGTCGCGTTCCTTGCCATCGAGCGTAAAGCGATGGATGAGACCTGTTTCAAGGTCCGAGACGAACAGCTGTTGTGTTTTGCGATCAAACGAAACGTTGCCGAGCCCCGGCCCTGCGTTATCGCGATCATCGAATTTCACATTCGCAAAAAGTGATACAAAACCAGTCTTGCCATCGATTTTGTAGATCGCGCCGGGCGTGCCGTCTTTTTCCAAACCAAATTGGCCGGGCATCCACTTGGCACCGGCCGCGCCGTTCACAAGCCGGTCGAATTTGCCGCCCGCGCCGTCCTTGACGATCTGCAATCCAAACATCGACGTCGAGGTGACATAGACGTTAGGTGTCTTGGCCGCGCCGCCATCATCCAGCGTCACGCCGAAAACCTGGCCCGTCTCGCGTGCCCTGATCTGCAACTTGGAAAGTGCGTCGGAGACCTGTCCGCGCGGACCGGTGCCTAAAACCGAGAGATCGAAAATCTGAAGAGCGTTGCCATCGGGATTGATGAAGGTCCGGTCGAGCGGATGCACGTCGGCGGGGATGCCTTTTTCGGTTCTGGTTCCCGAAAATCCCGTGACTGCGGCATCGCCGCGCTTGATGATGACGGTTTCGGCAGCCATCGCCCCGGTCATCAGGAACGCATTCGGGAACACAGTTAATGACCAAAACACGAAGGCAGCTGCCGCCAGCTTCACTCCGGCGCCGATTATTGCGCGTGCAACCCAATCCATTGTGCGCCCCTCTGTGCCAAATGCGGACTGGCTGCAATTGCCGTCTCGCGAGGCACACTGGTTAAAACTAGCACCAAACATCGTTCTTCTCCATGATCTCGACAGTTGCTATCGACGGTACGGCCGCCGCTCGAGACTTGGGTCGCAGTTCTCCTCTCTAAGGTTCAAGTGTAACCCCGCCCACACCCCCGGGGAAAAGAAACCCGAAAAAAAACCTCACTGGCGCGAGTTATGATTATCGGGCTACTTTCTAGTGTGACAGGGGTTAACTTTGGCTATGAACCTTTTACGCGGCTCCCGCGACCAACCCCCCAAGAGTGGCAGAGACGCCATGGAACAACCCCACGACGACCGGGCGCTCATCAAGGCAATTGCCGGAGGCGACGCCAAAGCCTTGGAACGTCTCTTCACGCGAAACCAGACCCGCGTTTTCCGGTATCTCGTCCGGGTCGTGCGCAACGAAGCAATGGCGGAGGAACTCTTGAACGAGGTCTTTCTAGGAGTTTGGCAGGGGGCGGGCCGATACGAGGGCCGCTCGGAGCCAACCACGTGGCTACTGTCGATCGCTCATAACAAGGCGGTCAGCTCGCTACGCAAAAAACGCGAAGTTTCCGGCTATGACGAAGATGCGGCCGGACAAATCGAAGACGAGGACGATACGCCCGAGGTCACGCTGCAGAAAGTCGACAAGGCCGGACAGATCCGGCAGGCCATGAAAGGACTTTCGGCCGAGCACCGGGAAGTTTTGGATCTCGTCTACTACCAGGAACAATCCGTATCAGAGGTGGCAGAGATTCTCTCCATCCCCGAAGCGACCGTTAAAACCCGCATGTTCTACGCGCGCAAGAAGTTAGGCGAAATTTTGAAAGAGCGCGGCGTTGACAGAGGCTGGCCATGATCCAGAGAGCACAGATGACAAACGAAACCGAAGTCCTCTCCGAGGCCGATGAATTCGAGGCGCTGCTGCCCTGGTTTGTTTCGGGCAAGATCAGCGCCGCCGACAAAGCCAAGGTAGACGCCTATCTCGCGCAGCATCCCGAGGTGCGTGCCCACATTGCGCTCGCTCGCGATGAGGCTGACGATATCTTTGCGGCCAACGCACAGATCGAAGCGCCGCGCGACGCTCTCGACAAACTTAAGGCCAGTCTCGCGACAAGTCCAAGCGCGCGGCTGCACTCTGTGAAAGCGTCGCTGATTGACAAGCTTGGGTTGTTCCTAAGCGAGCTCGCGCCACGCCAGCTTGCCTATGCCGGAATTTCTGCGGCGCTCGCTATTGCCGTTCTTGGCGGTTCACTCGGCTCGCTGTTGTCGGGCGGGCAGGGCGCGGGTTATCAAACGGCTGCCGGTCCTGGCGCTTCAGCAGTTAAGGGCACGTTCGCGCTTGTTACCTTCCAGGCCGCAGCGTCTGCGGGAAACTTGTCGGCGTTTCTATCCGAGAATAAAATCACCATTGTCGACGGTCCGAAGGCAGGTGGCGTATTCCGTGTGCGCTTGAGCGATGATGTGTTGTCCAACAACGAGACCGGCGCGGCGCTCGCAAAACTCAAATCCCGTGCCGATCTCGTATCCTTCTCGTCATCGGCTCCTGAAACCCCGTGAGGCATGCAATGAAACGTCTTCACAAACTCGCGAGCCTGACGTTGCTGGCAACGCTGGTGCTACCCGCAACGGCCTTCGCGCAGGCGTTGCCGGATGCACCAAGCGTCCTCGATCTCCTGCGCCGCTTGCCGAAATACAAGACCGGTCCAGCGGCGGGCTCCGTCTTCACGCGCGCTCCGGGCACGAGCGCCGTCATCGGGCCCGTCGTGCCGGAAATATTGGATCGCGAGATCATCGTCACGTTGCCGGCGTCGCTCAGCAACGCCGAGGTGTTCGCTATCCTGCGCGCGCAGAACCTTACCGGCGAAACGCTTTACGTTTCGACGCTGCTCAACCAGCGCGTGGTGCGCATTCGCATTCCCGATGCGCGCCCCGTCGATGCCGTGCTCCAAGCCATTTCAGCGGACGTGCGCATCATTATCGCCCAACCGCATTACGTCTACATTGCGAACGGCGCGGCGAAAGCGTTGCCGGTTCCGCAATACGCACCTGCTAAACTGAAACTTTCGGAAGCCCACAAAATCGCGCAAGGCAAACGCGTGAAAATTGCCGTCATCGATACGCAAGTCGACACGACGCATCCCGCGTTCGGCGGCTCCATCACAGAAACCTTCGACGCACTCGGTGGAACGAAGCCGGTTGCCGAAAACCACGGTACGGCCATCGCTGGTATCGTTGGCGCACGCGCGGAACTCATGGGCGTCGCGCCCGCAGCCAGCATCCTGGCCATCCGCGCCTTTGCGACCAACACAAAAGGACAGGCGCAATCCTATACACTCGCCATTTTGAAAGCGCTCGACTTCGCGGTCGCGAACGGTGCACGCGTCGTCAACATGAGTTTCGCCGGACCAGCCGATCCGATCCTCGGGCAAGCGATTGCGGCAGCTGACGCCAAAGGCGTGACAATCATAGCTGCAGCCGGAAACGGCGGACCGGACGCGAAGCCCGCCTATCCCGCCGCGTACCCTAATGTCATCGCCGTGACGGCAACCGACAATGCCGATCAGCTTTATAAAAATGCCAACCACGGAACCTACATCGCTGTTGCCGCGCCCGGCGTCGATATCATCGCGGCGGCAACCAAAGGCGCCTACGATATGTCATCCGGCACTTCGATGGCGGCGGCGCATGTGTCCGGGATCGCCGCGCTCATGCTGGAAAAGAATCCAAAGCTCACGCCAAAGGACATTCGCGCGATGCTTCTCAGCTCGGCACACAAAACCACCGGTCAATCCGCCAACTTCGGCGCCGGTATCGCAGACGCGGCAGGCGCGTTGGCAGTGGTGAAATAATCGTAGCCACGTCATCCCGGCGTCGCGTGAGCGACGATGGCGAAGCCATCGCAGGCCGGGACCCAGTCAAGCATCGGGGCGACGAAAAATGCGAAGTGCTGCATGCCGATTGTCGGCCCTTGTGTTGAAGCCTGGATGGGTCCCGGCCTAGTCCCTGCGAAGCGCAGGCGCGCATCACAGGCGCCGGGATGACGACTGTCAGTTACATCCGCTCCAACACCCGCATCAACACATCGACATCGCCACCAAGCCAGCGATGTCCAATTGGTTGCTCGATGTTATCCGGCATGCGGCCAAAGTGGCGTTCGCGATAGGCCCAAGCCCAACCGTAACCAGACTTGACAGGGCGCTCCTGAGGAACGCCCGCGAGCTTGTCGAAGACGGAAGGATCTTTCAATCCTTCGACGGTTTTTGCAACAAGCCGGTGCAGCGCGCCGTCATTCAAAGCATACCAATCTTCCCCGCGCGCTACTGCCATCTCCGCCATCACGATAAGCGGCTCAAGCGCGAACGTGTGGTAGTGCAATGCCCGTCCTTGGCGCGCCAACTCGAGCGGTAGCGTCCCATCCGCCGCGATGTCCTTTGCAGCATCGGCAAAAATGCCTTTCGCCATCTGCCAATGCTTATCGCTCCCGGCCGCTATCCCAACCGCTGCTGCGCCAAGCCCCATCCAATACCAATGATTGTTGCGCTTAATCCCCAAATCGTCAAAGTGTGCACGCGCGGCGTCCGCCCACTTAATGAGCCACGGTTCAATGACGGTCCGGTCTTCCTGCGTCGCGAAGCGCTTGAGCTTCACATATGCGAGCGCCGTTCCAGCCAAGTCCCACTTGCGCTGTGCTTCGGCTTGTTTTGAATCCATCGCGCCGAGGTACGCGCCACCGCCCGCCCAATCCCTGATCCAAGTCAGCGCGCACTTTGCCGTCTCGATCGGATCGCCGCGCTGGCTGTTGGCGCGGTCGGCCTGATTGGTGATGAAGCCAACGAACGCCGTCAGCGGCGCGGTCTCGGCCTTGTGCGCTTCCATCTTCGCCGGATCAACGATCGAACCCGCGCTGTCAGTGTAGAAGCGATCGAGTTTCAAGTCGCGCACAGGCTTCGGCACAGCTGGGCAATCGGCGTGAGCGTATGTGTTCGAAGGAACGAAGAACGTCAAAACGAATGCTGCCGCCGCCACCGCAAAAATTGGCGGGATGGTACGCGATTCCCCTCCCCTTGACGGGGAGGGGTTAGGGGTGGGGTGGTG
>JANOKW010000289.1:0-6006 GCA_031419475.1 Hyphomicrobium sp.
GGGTTTGCAGAAAAAGTCATCTGGCCTGTTTGGGAAAAAGCTGTCGCGTGACCAAGGCGTGTCGATTGCTGCATCTATCGTTATATAAGCGACGTGAACGCCTTTGGGTCCAAAGTCACGCGCCATGGATTCGGCTAATATCCTTTGTGCCGCTTTTGTCGGGGCAAACGTAGATGCTGCCGCCTTTCCACGCCAAGCGGTCGTATTGCCCGTTACGATCAAAGCCCCTTGCACCGGCCGCAACCATCCCCGGCACGACGGACTGAGCCAGCACCATCAACGCTGTGGCGTTAACGCGGAACAATTTTTCAAAGGTAACAGGATCAACCTCCAGCAGCCTTTTGAATTCGCCCATGACAGCATTGTGGACGGCGACGCGCGGCGCGCCTAGATCAGATGTAACCTTTGCGATCATCGACTTGAGGTGGTCGAGATCGGCAACGTCACAGACGTATCCACGCGAACCAGCAAGCTCCTTTTCCAGGTTTCGCAGCCGCGCTTCGGTCCGCGCCAGAAGCGCAACGCGATACCCACCTTCAGTGAAACGGCGCGCGATTGCTGCTCCCGTGCCATCGCCGGCACCGGTGATCAAGCAAACAGGCTGCGCCATGATGTCGGCCTCTCAGTTTGAGGGTGAAGCGGTGTTCACAAACGATGGCCTCGCACTCAACCTGGAAACATAGGCCGGCAAGTTTTTGTGTTTGGCGAGTAAAGCATTTGTGGTGGGGAAGAACGTAAGAGCCGCCAGCATCGGAAGAACATTCATGTCCGCGTATGTGAGGCTGTCGTCCACCAAGTAGCCAGATCCCGCGATAGCCTCGTCAAGCGGAGCAATGTATTTCTCGATCTCCGGGACGGCGGCATTGATCCTGGCAGTGTCCGGTCCCGTCGCCTTGTCGAAGAATAACGAGGGCACGACATATTCCCGCATGATCCAGCGGTCCACCTTCGCGTTCACATAGGAGACCCATTGCTCGACTTGCGCCGCTTTCAAGGTATCCTCGGGGAAAAACTTCGGGCCGGGAAAGCTATGGTCGATGTAATGCGCGATGGCCTTGCTTTCGAAGAGCGTTACGTCGCCGTGACGTATGGAGGGCACTTGGCCTGCCGGATGGAGAGCCTTGGCTTCTGGCGCGTGCGGAAACACCGGATTGAGTTTGTAAGCCACCCCCTTCTCTTCGCAGAGCATGCGGACCGCACGCACGTAGTTGCTGAGTGGGGTTCCGATGATCTCAAGTTCAGCCATCGCCAAATCCTGCATCAAGTTGTTAGATTACGAATATACGCTATTGAGAACTCAGTACGCAAGTAGGTTCGAAGGACTAGACCGGCGCAGATACAATCTCGCTGCGGCAATGCAACCTCGGCATGCGCTGCGCGGTTTCGATACGGAAGGAGGATCTGTTATGGGCCGATCGTCTCAAGAGCAAGCTCGGAACAACCGGTCGAAAATAGTCGAAGCGGCCAGTAAACTCTTTCGCCGATTTGGTGTTGAAGGTCTCTCTGTGGCTTACGTCATGCAGGCGGCAGGCATGACGGCTGGCGGCTTTTACAAGCATTTCGAATCCAAGGATGCACTTGTTCAGGAAGCGCTTTTACTTTCCTTCGGGCAGTCGGCGCGTTTCTTGTCCCATATAAAAGAGGAGAGCGGCGAGACCGGCGCGTGTTCGGCCATCGTGCAGGAGTACTTCGCGAAGAGACCACTCGATCAGACGTGCCCGATCTTGGCTTTTGCAGGTCATGTCGCGTCGAACACGGCGGGGCCCCTGGCGCGTTCGGCCTATCGCACTGGTGTGAAGAGCATTTTTTCCAAGTTCATCGGCAAAGACCAACATGGCGAGCAGGATGCGAAAGTTATGTTTGCCGCAATGATCGGAGCGGGATTTCTTGCGCACGTCCTCAAAGACGACAAATGGGTTAGAGCCGTCCAAGTGGCTGTGGAGACGTCCGCGAAGCGCAATGCAATCACTGACTAGCCAGCTGTCCAGACCGAGCCGATCTTGTTGCAGAACCGGTTTGAGACGGCGGTGCTGTGGCCGGTTGCGGTAGTTTGGCGACGCTGCAGGTCCATTGACCCGGCCGATAGGCCGAATTATTGTGGCTGCTTAGGCTTGCCCGCTTTATCCCACAATTGGCCTCCTGCATAATTGACCGGTGTAGCTCAGTCGTGCACCCTCACCCTGCTGGGAATGCCAGTGATGCAGGGCTAGAGGTTCGACTGGCGATGAAAAAATTCGCTCTAACTATGATGGCCGGGTGCGTCGCGTTATTGGCTGCGTCCGCGGTTCACGCACAGTCGCCAATTGTCGATGATGCGCGTCTGCTGGCGGCCGGCAAGGGTGGCGAAGACTGGATCAGCTATGGCAACGGCTACGGCAATCAGAACTTTTCGCCGCTGGATTCGATCAACACCAAGACTGTCGGCAAGTTGACGCCGCGTTGGATCTATCAGCATGGCGGCAAGGGATCGTTCCAGGTGCGGCCGCTGGTTGCCAATGGCGTCATGTACGTGACACTCCCTGACAACGATGTCGTTGCGCTTGCGGCCGACACCGGCAAAGTGCTTTGGCGTTACAAGCACACGGCGCGGCCTGAACATGGAAGCGGTGGAACCGGCGGACCGGCCAACCGGGGAGCGGCGCTCGGTTATGGCTTTGTCTATGAAGCAACGAACGACGGCCGGTTGATCGCACTCGATCAGACAACAGGCAAGTTGGCATGGGAAGCGCTGGTGGCCCAGCCGGTGGCGGAAGATCTCGCCGGGCTTGACGAAGCCGGGCAGAAGACGGTGCGTGCCAACGTCGACAAACTGCCCATAAAGATGGCGCCGCTTGTATACGATGGCAAGGTGATCGTCGGCGTCACATCTGCCGGTTACGGAATTTACTACAATATCTTCGGCGGCACCCGCGAAGGCAAAGCACCGCCAAGCACGACACATCAGGGAAAGCGCGGGTTCGTCGCCGCATACGACGCCAAGACCGGCAAGGAATTGTGGCGTTGGCACAGCACACGCGAAAAGGACTGGAGCGGCGACGTCACGGCGGTGACCAAGGACGGCGAGAAGTTGCCGCGAGACATCGAACAAGAGAAGGCGTCGCTCGCCAAACACAAGGATTCCTGGCGCATCGGTGGCACCTCGATATGGAGTACGCCATCGCTCGACCCGGAACTTGGGCTGCTCTACGTCGGAACCGGTAACGCCTCGCCCAACGATGTTCCGGATCTGCGACCCGGCGACAACCTTTATGCCAACTCCCTGGTCGCGGTCGATGTGAAGACAGGGTCGGCAAAATGGCACTACCAGCAGGTGCCCCGAGACCTTTGGGGCTATGACGTCGCCAGCACCTCCGTGCTGTTTGACGTCACCCACGAGGGCGCGTCCGTACCGGCCGTCGGTGTCGCCGGAAAGACCGGCTGGTTCTATGTGCACGATCGCCGTGACGGCCGCCTGCTGTATCGTTCCGAACCCTTTGTACCGCAGTCGAACATGTTCAAGGCGCCGACGCCTGAGGGTGTTTTAGCGGCGCCCGGCTCGTGGGGCGGGGCATCATGGTCGCCTGTGTCTTACGATCCGA
Organism: Hyphomicrobium sp.; assembly: GCA_031419475.1. Taxonomy (GTDB): domain Bacteria; phylum Pseudomonadota; class Alphaproteobacteria; order Rhizobiales; family Hyphomicrobiaceae; genus Hyphomicrobium_B. The sequence goes on from JANOKW010000289.1 coordinate 3,579, forward strand.
ACAACGGGTATGTTTTCATTCCTGGCATTCACAAGCCAACCAAGTATCGCACCGAGGTCGGCGAGGGCCCCGATGGTCCGGTGACGTTCATTCTGACAGAGATCGCCAAGGGCGAACCGACTTGGGGAACGCTGTCAGCCATAGACACGCGCGCAGGCGGCAAGCTGTGCTGGCAAGTCAAAACGGATCAGCCTCTGATTGGAGGCGTTCTGGCCACCGCCGGCGGTCTTGTGTTCATGGGCGAGAGCGACGGGAATTTCACCGCCTTCGATGCCAAAGACGGCAACCGCCTGTGGAAGTTCAATACCGGCGCAGGGATCAACGCGCCGCCGGTGAGCTATCGTGTCGGAGATAAGCAGTTCGTTGCCGTTGCGGCTGGTGGCCACGGTCTCCTCGAGACCGCGTCTGGCGGTGCGATCATCGCCTTCTCATTGCACGATTGACGGCCCCAGTCCGAGTGCGGGAGACCTGGGTCCTCGCTCTGTCTGTTTTTGTGTATCCCGGTGCGACCTCGCAGGCCTGACGATCACGATGGCGGTCTATTCAGTCAGCCTCCACTCGGGTGACCGCAAACGCGTCATGCCATGATGCGGCAGCGGATCATGACGCCGTCTTCAGAGGTCAGATTCTGAAGCATCGGGCTGTGAACATCACTGCAACACGAGCGTTGCACTCCGGCACGATGTCCGTTCGGGGTCAGCCTTCCCACTCTCGGCTACGTCCGCACCACGGACGGTCTACCCTATAAAGCGGAAACTCATTGAAATTCGCAGCCTATCGACAGCAGAATCTTCAAGGGGCGATTGAAAGCCCCCTAATTTGAAGGGTACCGATCCTATCAGGCGAATCAAGCCGCGCCTTTTCGGTCGAGCGGCAGCGGCACCACCTCCGCACTCGATTGCACCCCCAGCGCCGTTGCAATCGGCCCAACGACGCGGTCAGCAGCGCGGCGCGCGGGGTCTTGCTGCATATGGGCGTAGATGCTGGTTGACCGCGCATTTATGTGCCCAAGAAGCGCGCCCGTCATTGCCAAAGTTTCACCCGTTGAAACGGCAGCTGAGCCAATCGTGTGTCGCAAGGTGTGCGGCGTCACACCAACAAGGCCTGCACGTGCGATAGCATTTGCCCAATGGCGCTTGGTGCCTTGATAGTATGTTGCGCCGTCCTCTGAGGGAAACACGTAAGGTGAATTCGGATCTCGCGGCAGTGTTTGTAGGAGCGCCAGTGGTGCGCCTGCCAAGGGCCTGATTGATCGGCCGGTTTTGGTAGCCACTAGCCTCAAGCAGGCACGCTCGAAATCTACTTCCGACCACTTGAGTTCCGCGATCTCGTTTCTGCGGCAAGCGGTCAGAACCCAAAGCTTCATAATCGATACTGCCTTTGGATTTACCCCCTCTTGGGTAAGCTCTTCAAGAGCAGACCCAAATTTGCGCACTTCATCAACGGTCAAGAACCGGTCGCGCTTGCCATCCGCTGGCTTTTGCACGGAAGCACAAGGGTTCACAGCGATCAGCTCACGCCGGGTGGCAAAAGCCAAAACAGCCGAAAGTGTGCGCACGCATTTTGCGGCTGCCCCCTCCCCTCCGCGAACGATGACACGCGAACGCGGTCCGATTTTTTCATCCTTCGCAGTCTTGCCAAGGCGGATGTCGCGCATAAGGTGTTCGATATCTAGTACGTGCACGTTGGAAATTTTCATTCGGCCGAGCAATGGGACGACGTGATTCCGCAGACGCGCCAGCACATATTGACGGTTTACCCGTTTGAGATGATGCGTCCCCTGCTCGGCATATATCTCAATCAATTCAGAAACCGTCATTTCCCGGCGCTTGGCCTTCCGGTCGCCCGATGGATCTCCCCCTTTGGCAGCAGAGTTTAACACGTCGCGTGCAAGGCCTCGCGCTTCATCTACCGTCAAAACGCCAAACCGGCCGACCGTAAATCGCCGCGAAGCGCCAGACCGGCCGCCACCGGCCCGATACTGCGCAATGAAGGTTTTTGAACCACCGGGCCGGACACGCACGCCAAATCCCGCAAGTTCGCTGTCCCACACGATGACGTCGCGGTCAGTGGTCACGAGGGCATCGACGTGCCTCTTGGTGAGTTTGACTGGCTTCATTTTTTATCCCCGTTTAAGGAGGTACGCGATCCCGGCTGGGAAGCACCTGGGAAGCACCGAATGGGCAATTCTATGCTACGCTCGGCTAGATTTTGCAAGCCATGCTGAGTATAATCAGATACTTAGGAAGCTCTCGGCAACCCCGCGAAAGCCAGGAATACGGGGTGAACGACCTTGCCAAGGTCGGGGTCGAGGGTTCGATCCCCTTCGCCCGCTCCAATTTCTTTTGTGTCTAAAAATCGCCGAAACCAACCTGGGCGCATCTCACGATGCGCCCGTTTGTTTTTTGCATGATTTCTAGGTGGCTTA
>JANOKW010000290.1:0-2024 GCA_031419475.1 Hyphomicrobium sp.
TTGATTTCACTGTCGGGGCCGGTAAACCGGCACGCGAACCACTTTTGCTTTTGCCCGCGAAAGCGCCCGCCCCAGGCTTTGCCGATGAGATCGCGCGGCAAGTCATAGTTGATCCAGTCATCGCGCTCGGCGATGAAGTCGATGGAGCGGATGCCGGTCTCTTCATATAGTTCGCGGCGTGCGGCGGCGCGCGGGTCTTCGTTTTCGTCGATGCCCCCTTGGGGCATTTGCCACCAAGCGCCCCGGCCTTCGGCGTCGTTCTTGGCGTCGGCCCGGCAGCCGATCCATACTAGGCCCTGCGCGTTCAACACCATAATGCCGACGCAGGGCCGGTATCCGAGATCCTCGGGGTTCGTATATTTCTGGTCGCTGCCGGTCATGCGTGTTGCGGCTCCTCAATCGAATTTGGCATGACTAGCATCAAAAAAAATGGGCGCCAGCGCGGCGCCCATTCTCAATAGCGAGTTTTGCTGGGCCGAAGCCATCAGTTTGGCGAAGGTTTCTTCTCGCCATCGCTGCCAGCGGCCGGAGCGGGCGCCGTGGCATCGGCCGGAGGCGTCGCCAAACTGCTGTTGGCAGCAGCCGGTTCCTTGGCAGTACCGCGCAGGAACGACAGAGCGTATTGCAACTGCGTATCCTTCTCGGGCTCCTTTGGAACGTAAGACGAAGAGCCTGAAACTTCGGGCTTCTCTTTATCCTTGGCAACTTTGTCGTCGCCTTCCTTGGCGTCTTTCGCGTCCTTACTTTCTTCCTTGATCGTGCCGTCCGGATTCTTGAGATGGCCCCGGAGGCTAGCTTCGCCGCGCGGCTTGTCGTTGGCCATTTTGGCCTTGAGTTCTTCCGGCAGCTCAGATTCGATCAGGATATCCGGGTCGATGCCCTTAGCTTGGATCGAACGGTTTGACGGCGTGTAGTAGCGCGCAGTCGTTAGCCGGATCGCGCCGTTCGCGCCAAGCGGTATGATGGTCTGCACCGAACCCTTACCGAACGACCGCGTGCCGATAATCGTCGCGCGTTTGTGGTCCTGTAGAGCGCCTGCGACAATTTCAGAGGCTGATGCCGAACCACCGTTGATGAGCACGGCAATCTTTTTGCCTTCCGTGATGTCGCCGGGACGGGCGTTGGCACGCTGCGTTTCTTCATTGTTGCGGCCTTTGGTCAAGACGATAGCGCCGCGATCCAGAAAATCGTCCGAAACGGCAATGGCTTGGTCAAGAAGTCCGCCGGGGTTGTTGCGCAAATCGATGACGTAACCCTTGAGTTTCGGGCCGATCTGCTTATTCAACGCTTCCAGAGACTTCTGCAGGTTAGCGTGTGTTTGTTCGTTGAAGGTCGTCACCTTGACGTAGGCGATATCGTCTTCAGCGCGCGACTTGACGGCGTTAATTCGAATGACGTCGCGCGTTACTTTCACATCGAACGGATCGTCTTTGCCTTTGCGAACGATTGTTAGCGTGATCGGTGTATTGACTGGACCGCGCATTTTTTCAACGGCCTGTTCGAGAGTAAGTCCCGAAATCTGCTCGTTGTCGAGGTGGGTGATGAGGTCGTTGGCCATCAAGCCTGCTTTGGAGGCCGGCGTGTCGTCGATCGGCGAGACAACCTTGATGACGCCGTTTTCCATCGTGACTTCGATGCCGAGGCCGCCAAACTCACCGCGGGTTTGCACCTGCATGTCGCGGAAGCTTTTCGGGCTCATGTAGGATGAATGAGGGTCGAGCGACGACAGCATGCCGTTGATGGCACTCTCGATAAGCTGCGTGTCATCTGGTTTTTCGACATAGTCGGAGCGAACGCGCTCAAGCACGTCACCAAAAAGATCGAGCTGGCGATAGAGCTCGGAGTTTTGTGGCGTATTCGCCGAGTAACTCTGCGTGACGTTGAGAAGTGTCGTGGCTCCGGCAAGCCCTGTCATCATCAGGAACGACCAGAAGGCGTAATCTGTCTTGCGCATCATCCTTGTACCTTTTGCTGACCGGCAACCCACCAGGGGTCTGGGTCGATGGGCCGCCCGTCTCTGCGAA
>JANOKW010000291.1:0-3641 GCA_031419475.1 Hyphomicrobium sp.
TGCCGATCACACAGTCAACGCCGGGTTGACGAATGCTGGTCCGGTTGTCGGCGCGGCATCGGCTTCTTCGCTCACAGTCACGCAAGGACATGCGGTCAAAGGCGAGATCGATGCTTCGGAAACCGATGGCGATACGCTTGCATATTCAGTGCAGACCGGCCCGGCGCACGGCACCGTTTCTTTGAACGCTGCGACTGGTGTCTATACGTTCACAGCTGGCGACTTCGTTGGTTCGGATAGCTTTGTACTTCGCGTCAGCGATGGCCACGGCGGATTTGCCGATCACACAGTCAATGCCGGACTGACAAACGAAGATCCGGTTGTTGGCGCCAGTTCGACATCATCTCTGACCGTCGGACACGGCAAGAGCACGTCCGGCATCATCCAGGCGTCTGACGCGGACGGAGACGCCTATAGCTTCACGATTTCGACGGGCCCGGCTCATGGCACTGTTGTGTTCAGCGATGAAAGCGGCAGCTACGTTTATACAGCCGACGATTATGTTGGCGACGATAGTTTCACGTTGCGCGTCTCGGATGGCCACGGCGGCTTTGCCGACCATATCGTTTCCGTCAATCAGACGAATGATGCCGCTATCGTCGATACGCCAGCGTCAATGGGCTTCTTCTCGCTGGTTTATGGAAACAGCACAACAGGCCGTGTCGTCGCGTCGGACGCTGACGGCGACGCACTGAGCTACTCGGTTAAGACCGGCCCGGCACACGGTTCGGTTACGGTCGATGCCAATGGCAACATCACTTTTAATGCCGTCGATTTCGCCGGCACCGATAACTTCGTCATCGACGTCAATGACGGACATGGCGGCCATACGGATCACGTCGTCAACTTCGGCGTCTTCGGCACGCTCGACGTTTCGGCAAACGCTGTTGCCGCAAATATGAATCTCGCGACCGACGCGGCAACGGGCATTGACGCGTCGCGCGTCACGTGGGCCATCGATGTCGTCGGCTCGAATTTCAATGACGTTATTGTTGGCGATGCGCGCGCGAACATCCTCTCGGGCGGCGCTGGCAAGGATGACGTTCGCGGCGGTGCGGGCCACGATAAGGTCTATGGCGGCGCTGGCGACGACAAGGTCTTCGGCGACGACGGCGACGATTATGTCGATGGCGGAGACGGTAACGACACGTTGAATGGCGGCGCGCACAATGACGTCCTCAAAGGCGGCGTGGGCAATGACGGATTCTTCGGCGGCGGCGGCAACGACAAATTGCATGGCGAAGCAGGCAACGACCGGATTTATGGCGACGGCGGCAACGATACCATCTGGGGCGGTGCCGGTAACGACATTATGACGGGCGCCGGCTTCAACAACGGCGGCGCGCGCGGAGCGAATACTTATGTTTGGGAACGCGCAGACGTCGTGACGCCGGGCGGAACCAGCAATGGGCTCGATCACATCACCGATTTTGGCGTGGGAGATCGGCTTGATTTCTCGCACATGTTTTCAATCCACCCTGCAGCCGCGCATGATGCGGTACGGCTGACCGATACGGCATCGGGTATCGTTGTGGCCGTCGATATGGGCGGCACGACAGGCTTCATCGACGTGGTCGTTCTGGACAACGTTCACGGTCTGACAGTTGACGATCTCGATAACAGTCACTCGGTGATTGTGTAATCTGGATTTTAGAATAGGCCAAGCGCCAGTTGCACGGGCTTGAACGAGCGCCGGTGCAAGTAGCAGACACCGAGCCTGTCGATGGCTATCTGGTGTTCGGGCGTGCCGTAGCCCTTGTGGCGTTCGAAGCCGTAGCCTGGAAAATCGCGCGCGAGTGCCATCATCATTCTATCGCGGGTGACTTTGGCGATAATCGACGCGGCCGCAATCGACAGGCACTTGGCGTCGCCTTTTACGATTGTGCGCGTTTCGATTTTGATGCGCGGCGCTCTGTTGCCATCGATGAGCACGAGCTTCGGGCGCGTCTTCAAGGCTGCAACCGCTTCGCCCATGGCCCACAGTGTTGCGGCCAGAATGTTGTCGCGATCGATGCGATCGACGTCTGCGATGCCGACACCGACATCGGCGACTTTCATGATTCTATTGTAGAGGAACGCGCGTCCGTCTTCGTCGATGACCTTGCTGTCGTCGATGTTGGCCGGGATAAGATCGGGGTCGAGAATTACGGCGGCTGCAACAACGGGCCCGGCCCACGGGCCGCGGCCGGCTTCATCGACGCCGGCGATTGGCCCGCCGTTGACCTGCAATTCGGCAGCTTCGAGTTCGAATGTGGGTTTGATGCGCGAATCAGAGATTTTCATAGACGGCACGCTCGCAGACGGACGCACCCCCTGTCAAAAGAGCGGAAGTTGTTGTCCCCTGACTATTGGGCGTTTGAAGAGATCGGTCCGCAGTTGCAGGCGTTCGACGTCGAGATTGAGCCGGTTGCGGGCGAGCTTGAAGCGCATTGCGATCTGATCGGCGTAAGGTCCGGAACCCCGCTGGCGCTGGCCGAACGCAGAATTGTAGTCGCCGCCCCCGTGCATGCTGCGCAGCAGGTTGATGACGCGGCGGGCGCGATCGGGGAATTCTTGGGTAAGCCACTCGCGAAACAGGTCTTTGATTTCGAGCGGCAAGCGCAAAAGTACGTATCCGGCGTCGCGTGCGCCAGCGTCCCGGGATGTTTCGAGGATGGCTTCGAGTTCGTGGTCGGTGAGACCAGGGATAACGGGCGCGACCATGACGGTTACAGGAATGCCGGCAGCGGTGAGTTGACGAATGGTCTCAATGCGACGGCTAGATGTTGCGGCGCGAGGCTCCATGGCGCGCGCCACGTGACGATCGAGAGTTGTGATCGAAATCGCCACTTTCGCAAGGCCCTTGGCTGCCATGGGGGCGAGAATATCTATGTCGCGCGCAACAAGGGCGGACTTGGTGACAATGCCGACGGGATGTCTGGCCTCTGCCAGCACTTCGAGTATGGATCTCGTTATGCGCCGTTCGCGTTCGATGGGTTGATAGGGATCGGTGTTGGCGCCAAGGGCGATGGTTTGCGGCTGATAGTTGGCGTGCGCGAGTTCTTTTTCCAGCAATTCGGCGGCGTTGGTTTTGGCGTACAGCTTGGTTTCAAAATCGAGCCCTGCCGAGTGGCCGAGATAGCAATGGGTTGGACGCGCGTAACAATAGACGCAGCCATGCTCGCAACCCCGGTAGGGATTGATCGAGCGGTCGAAGGAAATATCCGGGCTATCGTTGCGGGCGATGATGCTTTTGGCGCTGTCTTCGAATACTTCGGTCTTGAAGGTATCGAGTGCTGCCAAGCTACCCCAGCCGTCGTCGAAGGCGCCGACCGTCTCTGGTTCGAAGCGGCCCGTCTTGTTTGAACAGGCGCCCCGCCCGCGCCGGCGCTCCGGGTCTATGGCCAGTGGCGCAGCGTTAGGGAACTGCTCGGAGATTGTTTCGTCCATCTGTACCTTGCCTCGCATGAACCGCATATCACAAGTGTCAGAACAAATAAAGAACATAACTTTGTCTTGCTCGATTAGACTAGGTCATAGACTCATTAAATCGCATCCAAATTCGAATTGCAGCAAGTTTGACTGATGCCAGAAAGTTGGCGTCGTGCTTGTCGAAGCGTGTCGCAACGGCACGATAATGCTTGATGCGATTGAAGAACCGC
>JANOKW010000292.1:0-13498 GCA_031419475.1 Hyphomicrobium sp.
AACCAGAAATTGTCAGAAATTGCAGGAGCGAGGTTGGCGTACCGGCGTGAAGAGTTTTGCAAACGGAACTGTGTTGATCGGTGTCTGACCCTCCGGGTCTGACACCAGGACACGAACACCGCCGCGATCTCACCGTACCCACTTCGCTTGTTCGCGAATGATCTGCTCAGCGCGGCGCGCATCCGGAATGCCGGTCCAATCCATCGTCAGTGGGCGCGGATCACCATCAGAATCCTTCTCGACGCCATAACCGATTTGAAGATTGCCGGAGCCATCGCGGCGGTCCTTGCGCTGCACAAAGTTCACCTTCGCGAACGGATAGCTCTCCGCACCCTTATCCTTGCCCTCATAGACATTCAACAAACGCGCGTCCGTCACCGCGTGTACCGTATGGCGCGACTTGCGAATGCCGAGGAAAGGTACCGCCAGCACTGCGCAGCCGATCGCCACAAACGGCAGCGAGAAAACAAAAATGAAAATGTTCATGCCAAAGCCGGCGGGCTTGCCATTGGAATTTAAAGGCACAATCCCGAGCAAACCGCCGAGGCTCATGCCGAAAAACATGAACGCAATCGCGCTCCACCCGAGACCGAACAGAAAAATCGCAAGCAGCTTGCCCCATTCAGCGCGCCAATTCGGTTGACCCGCGTAAAGCACGCGCTCGCCGACTTGGAGCTCGGCATTGAGTGCCGTGCGTAACTCAGCCGGCAGATTTGGAATGTCCCTCGCCATGCAGAGAAGGTAAGCACGAGCCAATAAAATTGAAGTTGCGGAGCGCACTTCGAAGGCAACGTGTTTAGCAATTCGCTAACGGCGGCGCCGAAGTGGAACGGTTTAACGCCCAGCCACGACTTTCACGGGCTGCGCGCGCGAGGGCGCACGAGCAATCTCCAACGCCCCACCAAGCGCCGCTTTCATGCTGGCTATTTCGTCCGCTGTGATTTTGAAGAATGCGTTCTGCGCGCTCTGGCGCAACTCGGCTTGCGAAAAACTCCCAGCGAGCAGCACGATCTTGTGGTCGCCCGGCGGATAGGCGGCTGGTTGTCCGACAACCTTGAAGCCAAGCATGTACTGATAGAACCGGCTGAACTCAGGTTTGGTCGCGATCAGGATCGTTGAAACCTCGGCCGCCTGTGCCGCCAAAAATCCGGCACGCACTAAAGCTGCGAATAACGTCGTGCGAAAGGACGTGCTGGTGAAATCGGGATCGATCGCTAGTCGCGACATTTCAACGATTGGCCCGAGTGCTGAGCCCTTCAATTCCTTCACTTCGGGATAGTAGGGCGCGCAGGGCAGTGTTGAGTGATCCTGATGCGCGAGGCTGAAGCTCACACGTAACGTGCCGATGCACACGTCATCTTGATACGCGCCAAAAATGACCGTCGAATCCAGCGCGTCGTTCTTGTCGGCGAACGTGGCGTCGGGATTTTCCTCAACATACCCAAGTGACCGGTACGCGCGATAGCGCAAGGCGAAAGCGTCCTGGCGCGCGGTATCAGTTGCAGCCACGCGAATCTGAAATGGAAAGCCAGCGCCCGTTACGACGCCAGCGGAAGAGACTCTGCGCTTTTGCAAGGGCCGGAACGCGATCGGTTTTGACATGACATATCCCATTAAGAGGCTCGACAATAGAGCACAACGCATGCCGGGGCAAAAACGTTCATTAGGCGATGCGATACATCGCCCCGGCGGTTTTTCAATCAAAGCGATTTACGGCGCTGCAGCTGCGGCCATTAGACGGTGTAATGCAATGCGGCACTTCCCATTTGCGCGCGCGCAGACTATCAGTGCTGTCAAAGCGGCGAGGATGATCATGACGAGCTCCAATCACTGGCAGCATGCGACGGTGCCGGGGCTCGCCGATTTCGAAAACATGGCAAAGACCGCTTGGGACAAACTTCCCGCAACGTTTCGCGAAATGGCGGGCGATGTCATTATTCGCGTCGAGGATTTTGCGACCGACGAAATTCTGGACAGCGTGGGCATTGAAGACCCATTTGAGTTGACAGGCCTCTACCAGGGCGTCAGCCTCGACCAGAAGACTGTGTCCGACTTACCACGCGAACCGGATATGGTGTTTCTCTACCGGCGGGCCATTCTCGACGAGTGGGCCTCGGGAGAGGAAGAATTGGGCCATCTCATCGCCCATGTGCTCATCCATGAAGTCGGCCATCATTTCGGCTTTTCCGATGATGATATGGAAGATATCGAGGACGAAGCTGCGGCATAACGGGGCGTCAAGACAGATCGCAATGGGGAGCGCCAGCAAAGTTCAACGGGCTGCGTGCGATAATATTCACAAGCTTGTGTGCGCAACCGTTTCGCGCCATTGTTAGGCGAGGTCCTTCTCTCTCAGGCGCCGTTCTCGACTTAACTCAACGTATCTGGGGCTCAATCAGAGTAGCTGCTTCTTGATGATGATGAGACAACACGTGTCCATGCGCATTGGTCTGCGCCTTTCTCTGACGGTTACGGCCTTGGCTGCTAGTCTGCTGATGCCAGCCCATGCTGAGGAGGGCACGCCAACACCGGAAGAGTACGTGGCGCAAGTTGGCGGCGATGCCCAGCTCCTTGATCCAGGCGAATTCAAGCTCGATGGCCGCAAGCAACTTTGCGGGCAGCGGCCGACAGTTATTGACAACACACTGGATGATTACGGTGCGGCGTATCCCGGCTTCCTGATCATGAACCCGCGCCTGCTCGATAAAGTTTCGACGCCAGTGAAGCAATGGATCTTCGCGCACGAGTGCGGCCATCAGTTCCGCGGACCGGACGAAGAGACGGCCGACTGCTTCGCCGTACAGCGAGGCCGGCGCTATGGCTGGCTGACGCCCGAAGGCCTCGACGAGGTCTGCAACTTTATTTCGCCGGCCAAAGGCGACAGCATGCATTTTTCGGGCTCGCACCGCTGCGCATACATGCGCCAATGCTACGACGACCCCACCATCCGGTAAGGCCCCAGAATGAGGATTGGCCGCGCATGTTTGCGCCGCATAGTTAAGCCGCATAGTTACCGGCCTCTTAGATGCCGCTAGTTACAGTTAGCCCTCTTTACCGTGTCAAAAAAAATACCGTTTCCGGCTTATCCCCGCCCGCTTCCCAGGCTGCATACTCACGTCCGATTGAACGGAGGAATGATGTTTGCGCTTTTGGGAAATGCCCGATGCCGATTGCCGATTACGCCCAACGCCTGTTGGACCTCGCCGAGACGGTTTATCGCTGGCTTGGCCAGATCTCCAATTTGCAAGGCGCGCAACGCGAGAAAGTGGCGCTCTATGCTGAAGAGATCGCCGCGACGTTGGCCCGGGCCACGCAGGCGTTCGCCGCTCTGGAGGGGCAACCCTCGGATAAACAACAGATTCTCGCAGCAGCCCGGGAACTTGGGCGGATTGCGGGATACGTTGACACGATTGTTGACGCGCTGGCGCACCATCTTGACGGGAGAAAGCTGGCGGGCGTTAAAAGGCGCCTCGAACATCTTCAACCCTTTGATCCGGATGCCCCGATCGCCGAACGCGGTGCCTTTGCCATCGCCAACCGGCTGACTTCGGCCGAAGGGTTTTTCCGGGCGCTCGCCGACGCGCTCCGCACCTGATACCAGACTCATCTCGACATCTCTGAACCGAGGACACCGACGCCAAATGGACAAGTTCACGACGTTGACCGGAATTGCGGCGCCCCTGCCCTTGCGGAATATCGACACCGACATGATTATCCCGAAGCAGTTCCTGAAAACGATTAAGCGGACGGGCCTCGGCAAGTCGCTGTTTTACGAAATGCGTTTTGATCAGGCCGGCAAGGAAGTCACAGATTTCGTCTTGAACAAACCGCAGTACCGCAAGGCTGAGATCCTCGTCACTGGTGATAATTTCGGCTGCGGTTCAAGTCGCGAACACGCACCCTGGGCGCTGCTCGACTTCGGAATTCGTTGCGTCATCGCGCCGGATTTTGCCGATATATTCTACAACAACTGCTTTCAGAACGGCATTTTGCCGATCAGGCTGCCGCAGGCTGCCGTCGACAAGCTCATGGACGACGCCAACCGCGGCGCCAATGCAACCGTCACAATTGATTTGGAGAAACAAGAAATCCGCGGGCCCGACGGCGGCGTCATCAAGTTCGAAATCGATGCCTTCCGCAAGCATTGCCTGATGAACGGCCTCGACAACATCGGGTTGACGCTTGAGAAGAACAAGGCGATCGCGGCGTTTGAGGAGAAAGCTGGAGCGAGCAGGCCGTGGCTGTGATGGGAGAATAAGATGGTCAACCCAATAATGATCAACGCAGCACTTGAATACGGTCCTAAGGCTTTTGATCTCATAAATAGCTTGCGCAAGGGCTACATCGGAAAGCCTGAGGTGGCTGATGGGAAGCTGAATGAGCTTCAGGAGATCATCAGTAAGTTGGAGGATCAACTAAAGACCGAGCGTGACCGTACTTTATTTCTGTCTCAGCAGCGAGAATTGAAAATCGTTTCGATCTCGGGAGCACTTGTGTCGGTCGCTCTAGCTTCCTGCCTTGTCGGTGCGGTCGCAGGATTTCTCCTGGCAAGACAGATCGGGTGAGCGCGGTTCTTTGATGCGCAGTATCCCGCTACTACATGCGAAAGCTGGTAGGTGATATCGACAGTCCACATAATTCGGTTGCACGAACGGAGCTTCCCCAATGGCTAAAATGGTTCACTCGATGGTGCGCGTGATGGAAGAGGCGAGGTCCGTCGCGTTCTATGAAAAGGCCTTTGACCTGAAGGTTGCAGACCGGCTCGATTTCCCGGATTTCACGCTTATCTACATGAGCAACCCGGCGTCCACATTTGAATTGGAGCTGACGGTCAACAAAGGCCGCACCGAGCCCTATACGCTCGGCAACGCGTACGGCCATCTCGCGCTCATCGTCGATGATGTCGATGCCGAGCACAAGCGCATTGCGGCACTCGGCTACACACCGAAGAACATCGTCAACATGGCGCACGAGGGCAAACCGCTCGCCAAATTTTTCTTCATCGACGATCCGGACGGCTACAAGATCGAAGTTGTCGAAAAAGGCGGGCGCTGGCGCTAACCGGCAAATCCGGTCAGTTGCGCTTGCGCCAGGATGATTTATAACAACCCCGGAACGCGTTTCTCAAATCCGGGGTTGATTTTATTGTTCTTGGTTCGCCCTTCCAGGCGCGTGCGGATGAGGCTGGCCTCGCGCAGTGCCTTAAAGTGGAACGACAGTGTTGATTTCGGAAGCGGTGAGCCTGTCGCTTCCGCACAGCTCAGTTCGCCATTATCCCTGAGGCGGCGCACGATGCTCAAGCGAATTGGATCGCGCAGTGATTAAAGCACGAACGGCAACGTGATCTTGTATTAATGCACATGAGAACGAACTGAACGAAACGCGCGAGCGGAGGCCGAAATGTCAACCATTGCTTTAGTCACGGGTGCCAATAAAGGGATTGGTTTCGAGGTCGCACGTCAGCTCGGCAGCACCGGCATCACCGTTCTGATCGGCGCGCGCGACAAAGGCCGCGCGGACGCGGCAGTTGCCGCCTTGAAGAAGGACGGCATTGACGCTCGGCCTGTGGAAATCGATGTGAGTAACGAAACCTCCGTTATCGCCGCCGCAAAGAAAATTGGCGAAGACTTCGGCCGTATCGACATCCTCGTCAACAATGCCGGCATCATGACGGAAATGGCCGCTGGCACGAGACCCAAGGATCTATCGCTCGAAACACTAAAGCAAACATTCGACACCAATGTCTTTGGTGCGTTCGCGGTCATCAAGCACTTCGTGCCGCTGCTCATAAAATCGAGATCCCCACGCGTCATCAACGTGTCGTCGACGCTTGGTTCGCTGAATGCTATGTCGGATAGCAGCCACCCCATGCATGGGGTCAATTTCGCGGCTTATAACGCATCGAAGACGGCGCTCAATGCGTTGACCGTTGCTCTTGCAAAAGACCTGGCAGCCGACCGGATTTCCGTCAACTCCATTTGCCCCGGCTGGGTGAAGACCGACATGGGCGGAGATAGCGCGCCCCGCGACGTCACCCAAGGCGCCAGCATCATCATAAAGATGGCCACGTCCGGCAATCCACCGACCGGCACGTTCGTCGATGAAAACGGCAGTGTTGCGTGGTGAAACGTTGCTGCAATTGAAACTAAAAGCGGGAGCCGCGCGCCGCGACAAGGGCGTCGGCCAGCGCCTCGGCGAATTCTTTCTTCTCGTCGTCATTCAAAAATTGCGCGAACAAAACTTCGCGCCCTTGGGCGGCGAGGCGTAATGACGTTCGCCCATCCGGCCGGTCTTCGGTCAACAGAACGCGCGTCCAATAAGGGTTGAACTCGAATATTTCCTTGTTGCCGGCGGGATGAAACCGCGTCAGTTGCAATCTTTCGGGCGATAGCTCAACGGTCTCGTAAAGCCGGCCGGAGCGGTAATTGAGCTTGAAGGCCCAATAAATGAGCGCGACGTCGAGCCCGAAGAAGCCCATGACCGGCCAAGCGCCGATGAGCAAGAACACGAGCCCCATCACGAAGCTGACCACGCCAATGGCCGACATCAGGACAAGAAACCCGCGCGGAGACAAAGATCGATGGGGATGCAGCACGAACTCGGCTGTACCTGACGATTGTTTTTGACCCGGGATGATGTCCATATTTCCTGCTCCGGCCCTTCGCAAGTTTAAGACCCGCATTCACTCGTGGAGCCTAATCTTCCATGCCCTCTAAGCCCAAGGTCTCACGAACGTCCAGCATCAAGCCATTGAGCGCCAAAGACAAGCCCCGAACTGGCCTGTCAAAGACGGCTCACGGGGTTAAAGATTTAACGGCGCAGGAAATTGAACAGATCTTTGCCACCTTTGCGCGGATCAATCCCGAACCAAAAGGCGAACTTGAGCACGTCAACATTTTCACGCTGCTCGTTGCCGTGGTGCTCTCGGCTCAGGCCACCGACGCCGGTGTTAACAAGGCGACGCGCGCCTTGTTCCGAGCCGCTGACACACCGCAAAAAATGGCGGCCGCCGGAGAAGAGAAAGTCCGCGAGCATATCAAAACAATTGGCTTGTTCCGGAACAAGGCCAAGAACGTCATTCTGCTCTCCGAAAAGCTCATCGCTGAGCATGGGGGCGATGTGCCAAGGGACAGGTCCTCCCTTGAGGCGCTCCCAGGCGTCGGCCGCAAGACCGCCAACGTTGTCTTAAACATCGCTTTTGGCGAGCAAACGATAGCCGTCGATACGCACGTATACCGCGTCGCCAATCGCATTGGCTTCTCTCAAGGCAAAACCCCGCTTGCAGTTGAGACAGACCTAATGCGCGTTATCCCTAAGCAATTCCTGACGCGAGCACATCACTGGCTGATCCTGCATGGACGATATCTGTGCAAAGCCAAGAAGCCCGAGTGCTGGCGCTGCCCTATACAAGTGCAATGCAGATTTGCCGAAAAATCGCAAAAATAGTCGCGAAAGGCGCGCTTTAAGGCCGTCGCCTTTGGGCGCCAAAACGCGCGGCCGCAGCCGTTATGGTTCTCGATCTGTTAAGATCAATGCAAGATCTTTGCGCAAATTCGCTGCGCATTGGTCGCGTCCGAGGAAGGGGTTTTTCTCATTTGCGTTCTATGACTAGCATTGTGGGAAATGTTATTCGCGGGCGTTGAAAATGGCCGTTATCACTGGAACGAAGGCGAACGAAGTTCTAACCGGCACGACGGCGGCCGATTGGATAGATGGCGCAGCGGGCGATGACCGGATCAACGGCGATGCGGGCGATGACATCCTCAACGGCGGACTCGGCAACGATACGCTTACGGGCGACGCCGGCAACGACACGCTTTACGGCGGCCTTGGTAACGACGGATTTTTCGGCGGCGGCGGCAACGACACCATCTACGGCGAGGATGGCACCGATACGTTGTACGGCGACGGCGGCGACGATACTTTGGACGGCGGAGCTGGCAACGACACGCTCAACGGCGGCACGGGCAACGACCAGTTCTATGGCGGCGCAGGCACTAACGTTATCAATGGCGGTGCCGGAACCGACACCGTCTACATCAATCTGACTTCGGCCGGTATCACCTCAGCCGTTCTTGACGACTTCACTCTCTGGTCGAACGTGATGGAAGACCGCTTGGCGAGCGCGGGCGACTCTTACGCGGTCCTCGCGGCCCAGACCACAACGGCTGCCGTCACGCTCTCCTCCATGGGGCTGACGCTCAGCGGCATAGAATTCTTATCGATCCGCGTTGATGGCGTACTGACCGGTATTGAGGATTTGTACGCCTTCGGCAATCAAGCACCGGTATCCGCCGCAACGGCATCTGCATTGACAAATGAGGACGCTTCGGTCAGCGGTTTCATCGCGGCAACGGACCCCAACGGCGATGCCTTGACGTGGACGGCGCTCGATGGGCCCACGAGCGGATCGCTTGAACTCGATGCCTTGACCGGCCAATACACCTACACGCCAACCGCAAACTCTAACGGCACTGACAGCTTTCAAGTCGCCATTCACGATCGCTTCGGTGCGACCGCGGTTCAGACCGTATCGGTCGGCGTCGCCGCTGTGAACGATGCGCCTATCACAGACGCTACCGCCGCAATCGGCACGGATGAAGACACCTCCATCACCGGCCAGGTCGTTGCCTCCGATATCGACGGCGACATCCTTGGGTTCGCCGTGGCGCAGGACCCGGCGAATGGAACGCTGACTCTCAATACTTCGACGGGCGAATATACCTACATGCCTGCTGCAAACTTCAACGGTGTCGACAGTTTCAAAGTGGTTGTCGCAGACCCGTATGGCGCAACAGCCGTTCAAACGATTACCGTCGGCGTTGCGGCTGTGAACGATGCGCCGGTCAGCGGCGCTGCATCGTCAATTTTCGCGAACGAAGACAATTCGGTCTCCGGCACCATTGCCGCGACCGACGTCGATGGCGACGCACTTGGCTACGCCGTCGCACAAGGCCCAAGCAATGGAACAGTCACGCTCAACGCCGCGACCGGCGAATACACTTACGTACCGGCTGCAAACTTTGCCGGCGGCGATACATTCGATGTTGCGGTTGCCGATGCTTCCGGCGCAACTGCCCTGCAGCGCGTCAGTGTTGCGGTCAGTGCGGTCGCCGATATGCCAACACTTGCCGTGGTCAATCCGATCATTGTTCCAGCGGGCGTCGTGCTTGCAGGCCTAACCGCCTCGGAAACGCTGACGGGAAGTGCCGGCAGCGATACGATCTTAGGCAATGGCGGTAACGACGTGCTTGACGGCAACGGCGCCACGGCCATTACGGTCGGCCTCGATATCGCGTCCGCACTCGGCGATCTGGATGGATCGGAATCTTTGTCGTTGCGTATCGACAACGTGCCTGTTGGCGGCACATTGTCTGCCGGAACGCAGAACCCGGACGGGTCTTGGTCGCTGACGGCCGCGCAACTTCCCGGCCTTACCGTCTCTGCATCCGTCACCGGCGGATTTACACTCAACGTGACGGCAACGTCGAGCGAAGCCAACGGCTCGACCGCAAGCGTCACAGCTTCCATCGACGTTATCTTGAGCCCCGACGCGAATTACATGTCGGGCGGCGCGGGCAACGACACGATGACCGGCGGCACCGGCAACGACACCATGTACGGCAACTCGGGCAACGACACGATCTCCGGCGGCAACGGCAACGATCTCATCTACGGCGGCAAAAACAACGACATTCTTTCGGGCGGCGAGGGCGACGATCGCCTTGACGGCAACTCCGGCGACGACATTATTTACGGTGATGCAGGCAACGACACGATCGTTGGCGGGTCGGGCTTCGATACGCTCGATTATTCAAACGCTCAGAGCGCCATCAACGTCGATCTGAGCAAGAAAACCGTGACCGGACTTGCAACAGGCAACGACACGATCAGCGGCATCGAGAAAATCATCGGTTCGGCCTTCGACAACAATTTCAAGGGTTCCAGTGCGGTTGATCGCATTGACGGCGGCGCGGGCAACGACTGGCTGCGGGGGCTGGGCGGCGCGGACATCCTCAAAGGCGGCGCGGGCAGCGACACGTTCTTTTGGGAAAAAACCGACGTCGGCGCTAAACTCGGCGTCGATCGCATCACAGACTTCGGCGCTGGCGACATTCTCGATTTCAAAAAACTTGTCAGTCTCGGAACAAAACCGCTCGGCGATTTCGTAAAGGTGACGGACGGAGCAGCCGGCAGCACAATATCCGCGAAGATCAACGGCGCGTTCGTTGATGTTGCTGTGCTCGACAATGTTCACTCCACATCGGCCAGCGATCTCCTCGCCAACGGCCACTTGCTGATTGGGTAGAACGTACCGTACTTAGACCAATCCGGACACTGCTGGCACGTCGTGGTCCCAGAGTTGGCCCCAGAGATTGCCTCCATTCGTCATTCCGGCCGACCCCGGACTTCCGGGGGAGGGCCGTGACCCAGGAAAATTAAATTCGCTGCGTTCCAAGACGAGATGGGTCCCGGCTCTGCGGTGCGCTCACGCGCGCCTGCGGCCGGGATGACACTATTTTTAAACGCTTGAAATTCCATCGATCACGAATTTATGCCCCAACCAAGTGTCAATCGAGCCGCATCGCCAAGCCTGCTTTCGCCATGTGGGCCTTGGCTTGGCCAATCGTGTACGTGCCGAAGTGAAAAATCGAGGCCGCGAGCACGGCGCTGGCGTGGCCTTCTTTTACCCCGTCAACGAGATGATCGAGCGTGCCGACACCGCCAGAGGCAATGACGGGCACCGAGACGGCGTCTGAGATCGCGCGCGTCAAGGCGAGGTCGAACCCGGCTTTGGTGCCGTCGCGGTCCATCGAGGTCAGCAGAATTTCGCCTGCGCCGAGTGCCACCACCTCTTTCGCGTACTCAATCGCGTCGAGGCCCGTAGGTTTGCGCCCGCCGTGCGTGAAGATCTCCCAACGCGCTTGTTCGCCGTCTTTTGAAACCTTCTTAGCATCGATGGCGACGACGATGCACTGCGCGCCGAATTTTTCCGACGCCTCTTTCACAAATTGCCGGTTGAACACGGCGGCCGTGTTGATCGAGACTTTGTCGGCGCCCGCTTCCAAGAGCTTGCGGATATCCTCGACCGTGCGCACGCCGCCGCCAACCGTCAACGGCATGAAGCAGCGCGAGGCCGTGCGCTCGACGATGTCGAAAATCGTATCGCGGTTATCGACGCTCGCGGTGATGTCGAGAAAGCAAAGTTCGTCGGCACCTGCCGCGTCATAGGCGGCTGCGGCTTCGACGGGATCACCCGCATCGACAAGATCGACAAAGTTTACGCCCTTGACGACGCGGCCGTCCTTGACGTCGAGGCAGGGGATGATGCGGACTTTGAGTGTCATGCGTTTTCCTGGGTGTCCGACGTCATGACGCGATAATCGGCGGCATTGAAAAGACGAACTCTGTGCCGGGCTCGCGGGAGTGAACGACAATCGTCGCATTCACCTGTTTCGCGAACGTTGTGACGATGCGCATGCCCAGTCCCTTGGTATTGTTTATATCGAAGTTTGGCGGCAGGCCCGCGCCTTCATCGCGCACGGAAATTACTATTGCATCATCGGTCTGCCGATCGACTGTGATCCAAATTTTCCCACCCGTTTCATCCTTGTATGCGTGTTTGGCGGCGTTGGCGATCAACTCGTTGACGAGCAATGCGATGGAAATAGCCCGGTCAGTAGGGACAAGAATTCCGTCAACGGCACTGGTGACAACTTCGCAGTTGGCAACGCTTTCATCCAAATCTTTGCAGATGGCTTCGATGTACTGACCGATGTCCATCCGCTCCATGTGAGACCCGTAGCTCAGCCGATCGTGAGCTTTACCAATTGCCGCAATTCGATTTGCAGCCTCATTCAAATGGCTCGTTAATTCAGGGTTCCCGATATCGCGCGCCTGCAGGTTTAGCAAACTAGCGACGATCGCGAGGCTGTTCTTGACCCGGTGGTTCATTTCCTTGAGCAGAAATTGATGCTTCTCGAGTGCAGCATTCAGCATTTGCTCGTGTCGCTCGCGCTCGATCGCCATACCCAAAATGTTTGCCGCGCCCTGAAGGAACGCTAAGTCATGTTCCAGAAAATCGTAGTCAGAGCGGCTGTCCACCTCAAGCACACCAAACGGTTTGCCCTCGCCTTGAAGTATGACGTTCATGGCGCGTCGGATCCCGTGCTGTTCTAGCAACTCCGAGGTTCGGAAACGGTCTTCGATCTCAAGATGGTTCGAAATCACTGGCTTGCCGGTCCGTAAAGCAAATCCGGCTGGCGATTCGAGGTCGGCGCCAACGGTTGCAATGCCGACAACGTCCGCGTTCCAGCCAACGCCTGCACGAACCAGCAGCCGATTGCTGGACGGAATGTGTTCCAGCACTTTGCAGAATTCGACGTCCAGACCCAACGCGGTTAACCGTGCTGTTTCGTTTAACAAATGATCAAAGCCGCCGCCTTTCAGCGCTGTAACGCCAAGTTCTGCGAGCAGTTCCTGTTGCCGAATTCGAACCTGCAGTGGACGCATATCCGTCTCGGGGCTATCCCCGGACGGGTTTGGTTCGATAATTGGCGTGTCGCTGTTACCGGTAACGCCCATTGGGTCAATCCTTGATTACAACAAGATGGGCCATAATCCCACAGCTGCCGCACATCCCCCTATAGAGCATCACGCTGGGAGATGGTGATCAATGTAAAGACAGCAAGGCACTGGATCTCACTACCCCGCTACCGCCAATTCAACTGAGAGTGGGCGGCTGCCGGAATGCCGTCCAACTGTTTCGCGGGCGTCCTTCAAGGTTTTGCTCAGCTTCCGATGCGCCATGGGACACGGCGCTCTTACAAACAGTGATCAATTAAGTATTCATTGGCGTTGCGAAGTAGCGATACGACTCATTGCCCGTCTTTGCGAGATTGCCGAGGCCGGGGAACGGGAAGTGGAAGCCGATGAACGGGATCTTGTCGGTTGCCAGCATGTCCCACACCTTCAAGCGCGTTGCGACGGCCTGCTTGCTGTCCATGTCGTAAACGAACTCGATTTTCGGCGTTTCGACCATGAGGACGTAGTGGTGGCCGACGTCGGCGGTAACAGCGAGCGACTTGCCGCCCGATGAGAGCGTAAAGATGGTGTGACCGAGGGTGTGGCCCGGAGCGTCCATCGCCGTGATGCCGGTGATGACTTCCTGGCCGCCCTTGATGAATGTCATCTTGTCTTTGTGGGGCAACAGGTTGTCGCGCGCGAGCTGAACGAAGCCTGCCATTTCCTTGTTCGAGAGATGCTTCTCGTCGGTCCAGAACTTGAAGTCGGCTTCGTTGACGAAGACCTGCGCATTCCGGAACACCGATTTGCTGGCCGCATCGACGAGACCGCCAGCGTGGTCGGGATGGCAGTGCGAGAGGATGACGGCATCAACGGCGGCAGGATCGATGCCTGCGGCTTTCAAGTTCGCCGGCAAACGGCCCTGGTTGTCACCGAACATTTTCGAGGCGCCCATGCCGGTGTCGATGACAAC
>JANOKW010000293.1:0-5432 GCA_031419475.1 Hyphomicrobium sp.
CGCATCGGCGACGGGAAGATCTTCATCTCGACCATCGAAGAGGCGATCCGCATCCGCACCGGCGAATCCGGCCGCGATGCCATCTGACACGGAATTCAGGAAATTGGTCGCGGAAGGACGCAGGCTGCGGTCAGAAGACTTTGCGTGAAGAAAAAGCTGACAGTCCAAATGCAGGGGATTTGCAATGAAGAACGCGAGTGATGTCCTGAAGTACATCAAGGACAAGGATGCAAAGTTCGTGGACCTGCGGTTCACCGACACGAAGGGCAAAATGCAGCACGTCACCGCAGACGTCACCTGCATCGACGACGAAGTCTTCAAAGACGGCTACGCCTTCGACGGCTCTTCGATTGCCGGCTGGAAGTCGATTGAAGCCTCCGACATGCTGTTGATGCTCGACCCGACATCGGCCCACATCGATCCCTTCTTCGCCCAGACAACCGTTGCCATCTTCTGCGACGTCATCGAGCCATCGACAGGCCAAGCCTATGAGCGCGACCCGCGCGGTATCGCCAAGAAGGCGGAATCGTACATGATGTCGCTTGGCATCGGCGACAAAGTCTACTTCGGGCCAGAAGCCGAGTTCTTCATTTTCGACGACGTCAAGTTCTCGACCGGCATGTATAATGTCGGCTTCAAGATCGACAGCAACGAGCTGCCATCCAACACCGATACCGACTACGAGATGGGTAACCTCGGTCACCGTCCCCGCGTCAAGGGCGGCTACTTCCCGGTTCCGCCGATCGACAGCTGCCAGGACATCCGCTCGGAAATGCTTTCGGTTATGACCGAAATGGGCGTCACAGTTGAAAAGCACCACCACGAAGTCGCCGCCGCTCAGCATGAGCTTGGCGTCAAGTTCGGCCCGATGATCCAGATGGCCGACCACATGCAGATCTACAAATACGTCGTGCATCAGGTCAGCCAAGCCTACGGCAAGACGGCAACTTTCATGCCCAAGCCCCTCTTCGGCGACAACGGCTCAGGCATGCACGTGCATCAGTCGATCTGGAAAGACGGCAAGCCGATGTTCGCCGGCGACAAATATGCCGACCTCTCGCAGATGTGCCTGTACTACATCGGCGGTATCCTGAAGCACGCCAAGTCGATCAACGCGTTCACCAACCCGCTGACCAACTCTTACAAGCGTCTCGTCCCGGGCTATGAGGCCCCCGTGCTGCTTGCCTACTCGGCGCGCAACCGGTCTGCTTCGTGCCGCATCCCGCACGTCTCGAACCCTAAGGCGAAGCGCATTGAAATCCGCTTCCCCGATCCCGGCGCCAACCCCTACCTCGCCTTCACGGCGATGTTGATGGCCGGTCTCGACGGCATTCAGAACAAAACCGATCCGGGCCCGGCCATGGATAAGAACTTGTATGACCTGCCGCCAGCCGAACTCGCCAAGATCCCGACGGTGTGCGGTTCGTTGCGCGAAGCTCTCGAAAGCCTCGACAAGGATCGCGACTACCTCAAGAAGGGCGGCGTCATGAACGACGACATGATCGACGCCTACATCGCGCTACGCATGGAAGAAAACATGCGCTACGAGATGACCCCGCACCCGGTCGAGTACGATATGTATTATTCGGTTTAAGGGGCCATTGTCGGCTCTGTTTGTTGGAAGGGCGGTCTTCGGGCCGCCTTTCTTGTCCGTGATCCGAAGGCAGCTTCTGCCCCCGGAGCCGGCTATTCCTCGTCGGCGGGCACCACCAAAAGACAACGGCCTGCGTGGAACTCAGACAACAGAAGATAGGCTGACAGTGCTCGATGTTGCACAAACTAATCGGGTGGCGTAATTCTTTGGGCAAAGTGGGACATCTGAGCAGTGCGGTGGGTCATGAGATCGCTATCGAAGCTAGCCGTATTGACGATATTGATGGTCTCTTTTTTGACTGCACTGACGGACCAAACTTTCGCAGTAGAAGTGGGATGCCAACAGTACTACGCAGGCGGCAGCCGTGCTCCAGAAAAGGCAAGAAAACTTTGGCCTTCGGGCGGATTGCCAACGAGTTCGACTTGCAGCATTGGATACCTAAAAGGACCGATCGAATCTGGGGACTTCGAAAAATTCGTGAAGTTCTATCGGGCTCAACATCCTTTCATGGACAGTGTTCTTTTGCAAAGTGCAGGCGGAAGCGTGAGCGAAGCAATCAAGATTGGAGGACTGCTTCGGCGCTATTTGATTGAAGCTGAAGCACCCACAAGGATAAACGGCAACGATTTCTTGGGAAATTCTGCGGGCTACCTATGCGACGGTCCAGACTGCGTTTGCGCTAGTGCCTGCGCTTTGATTTGGTTTGGAGCACCTGCGAGAAAAGGGCGAGTGGGCCTACATCGGCCGCACAGCAAAGATGTCGGATTTGGTGCGCTTTCGGCAGATGCAGCGGCGAAGCAATACCAGGAAACGCTGCGAGCTGTAAGCACCTACTTATTAGAGATGGGAGCTCCCAGAGCGGTTGTCGAAGCTATGAACACGACAAGTTCTGTTGATATCCATTGGATCGACGATGGCGTCGTGGAAGGTATCTCTATGGCGAGGGAAGCTGGCTTTGACGAATGGCTACGAGCTAATTGCCAGAGCCTCGGAGATAATGAATACAGGACAATGTTGGCGCTTAGTGTAGCAAATCAAGATCGAGTTCTCAGCGCTCAGGAACGAAACTATTTAGATCAGCTCAATTCTCGGTGGTTTCGCGCTTCCGCCTGCGAGCGTGAAATCATCTCCAGCAGCAGGGACGGATTGCCTTCGCCTTAATTGTAAAATCGGCCATTATCGCTTGGGCTTCACAACTGAAATCAGTCGCGGACTTAGCGGATTGGCGATTCGACCAGATCGCTTCAAACACTCCTCGTTGAGCAAGCTCACTTGTGGCCAGCGACTCGCATGGAAGTCGGCCGCAAATTTTCCTTCTATTGTTGTAAACGTAACTCGCTGTCCATGTTGGAGTCCGTGAATCGCGCCGCCCATGTCATCCCACCAGCTATTTCAAACTCAGAGCACGAAGATGGCTAGGCTAGATGATTTGCTGATCATCTTCTAGCCTTCTCTCTACGGGCCCAGTACTTTGGCACCACGGCATCTCGATCCGGGCCCGGCCATGGATAAGAACTTGTATGACCTGCCGCCGGCCGAACTCGCCAAGATTCCGACGGTGTGCGGTTCGTTGCGCGAAGCTCTCGAAAGCCTCGACAAGGATCGCGACTACCTCAAGAAGGGCGGCGTCATGAACGACGACATGATCGACGCCACCATCGCGGCTCGCGCATGACATGCGCTACGAAATGACCCGCATCCGGTCGAGTACGATATGTATTATTCGGTGTAATTCAATCTCGCGCCAATTATGGAGCGACGGTGGGAAGTTCTTTGTCTTTCCAGTAGTCGTTGACGAGCTTCAGATTCTGCGTGTGAACGTCACGATAGGGTTCGAATTTTTGCACCCATCCGTTCTTCAACGCTTCGCCGATGTAATCTTCCATCGACCCGCTCAGATAGTCTTTGTCGTGAGACTTCTGGAGCATTTTCGTCACGTAGAGGACGGTGGCATCGATGAGGGATTTGTCGTACCCGCCAGCCATGACAACATCGGGGTTGCCGTGGTTTGGCAGGATTTTCGCCACGTCCCAGCCTCGCATGACCTTCAAGTTTTTCACGTGCTCGGCCAAATTTTCCACCTCGACCATGTAGGTGAGACTGTCTTCAAGCGTGTCTCCAGCGAGCAGCAGCTTATCTTTTGGAAAGTATATGACGCAGGAATCGGCGCTGTGAATGTTGATCTGACGTAACTCGAACTTGATGTCGCCAACCGACAGTTCCTTACTGCCCTCAAATGTGACGTTCGGAATTCGCACACTGCCGATCGGCGGTGGGCCCCACAGCTTACCAGACTCGATATCGGCCTTTTGTTTGACAAGAGCATCGCGCGTTGCCGCCGTAGAGATCACATCGCTGTCTTCGTAAACTGCATCGCCCGCAATGTGATCCAGATGCCAATGACTGTGAATGACCTTGAACTTTTTGATGCCTAGCTTCGTCAGGTAGTCGCGCACGAACTTGGCCTGAGCCACGCTTGTGAAGGTATCGTAGACGTAGGCTTCATCGCCGCTATGGATGGCGTATGTGCCAACGCCCAGCTTCATGGCGGCGTCATCAAACCAGTTCCAATCTTTGGCGTAGCGTTCGCTCGCCTGCCTCCCGTCAAAAAAGTAGATCAGGTAGTCCGTCAGAACCTTGACCTTTATGGCCGGAGCAGCGGTCGCCTCGGCCATGGCTTTCTCCTGCACGAAAAGTAAACTCAAAAACAAAGCCAGCATGAACCCCACTTTGCGCATTGGATCATCCTCCCTTGGTGTGTACATATCTACAATCTGATTGTAGTATTCGTGAATTGCATTTGTCAATTGCCAGCATAATCGATTGGATCGCATTGCTATCGCGTGCGATAGCTACAGTTAAGCTATCACGTATGCAGGTCCATTTGTCGAACTACCAGTAACACTTTAACAAGAGGCCGGAGCCCCAAGAGTCATAGCTCGCAAAACATGCCGAAATCTTTGAACACCGACACACATCTCAAGCACTATCCGATCGGCAAAGTGGCTGAGACTGCAGGCGTAAGCGTACAGACAGTGCGCATCTGGGAACGGCTCGGCTATGTGACCGCTAAGCGGACCGGCGGCGGCCAGCGGCTATTTTCGGCAGCAGCGCTCCAGCAAATCGTGGCAATCGCTGCAACCAAGCGGAGAAAGAGAAGCCAAGGCCGTCAACATCCGGCCGCGGTCACCACAAGCACGGAGCTTGCGTCCACCGGCATGCGCCTCAAGCGAGCCCGCTTAGAGATGGGCTTAAGTCAAGCTGACGCGGCGGCGAAGATCGGTATTTCACGCTCGTATTTGGCGGCAGTTGAGCGCGGTGAATCCAATGTCTCCGTGCAAACACTGTCTCGCATGGCTGACGCGTTCTCGATACCAATGAGCAAGTTCGCAGCTACCGGCGATCCTGCCGGCCGCGTGATGCGCCGCGCTGACCGGCCACGGACTATGGTTGCTGGCGGCGTGACGTGGGAAGAGCTCGCGCCGCCTGGAAGTCACGATCTAGAACCCGCACTTCTGCATGTTCCGCCGGGACAGACGAGTGGTGGCTTCATCGTGCGCCCAGGTGACGACTTTGCTTTCATGCTGCACGGAAAATTGATTTTTGAGTTTGGCGATACGGGTGAAACAATTGCACTCAGCAAAGGGGATGCGCTGATCGTGGATGGAGGAACAGCCTTTTCTTGGCGCAACGAGGGAAGAACTACGGCCACGTGTGTGTGGGTGGAACTGATTACGTCGATCCGCAAAACGTCGCGCACGTAGCCGCCGTGTAGCTGGCCGGTCTCGACGGCTTCAGAACAAGACCGATCCGGGCCCGGCCATGGACAAGAACTTGG
>JANOKW010000294.1:0-7820 GCA_031419475.1 Hyphomicrobium sp.
GCAGAACCTGCAGGCAGCATGCTCGCGGTCGATACCGCGCTCGTTGTCGCCGTCGATGTTTCCAATTCCGTCGATGATGAGCGTTATAAGCTGCAGATGGAAGGCATCGCCACAGCCCTGGAAGACAAAAGCGTCATCGATGCCATCACCAATGGCCCTAACGGCGGCATTCTGTTTTCCATGGTGACGTGGGCCGACCGGCCGAATTTCTCGCTGCCTTGGATGCGGATTGGCAGCAAGGAAGAGGCGATTGCTGTTGCGGCTAAGGTGCGCAAGCTTCCCCATCAAGCGGGCGAATTCACCTGCATGACGCGCATGATGCGGTCGGTGAACGATAAGATCATGTCTCAGGTTCCGGCCCAAGCAACGCGTCTCGTGCTGGATGTGTCGGGCGACGGCACGGACAACTGTAATGCCGAAGAGCCAATCGAGACGGTGCGCGACGAACTCGTCGCCAACGGCGTCACGGTGAACGGCCTGCCGATCAATGTGGGTGATCCTTCAGCGCCAGTAGGCGAGGGTGCATATCGCGCCCCTGGCACAAGTTTTGAAGACGCTTCGTTGCCGAACGCACCGAGAAGTCCGACGACCCTGGAAGAATGGTTTAAGGCGCATGTGAAGGGCGGTACGGGCGCGTTCGTGCTGCCCGCAAACGGCTACGCCGATTTCGGCCGCGCCATCCGGCAGAAGTTCGTGATCGAGATCAGCGGCATCGCGCCGCCGAAGCGTTTTGCAGCGGTGGAAACGGAGTCGGCAACTGCGCGGAGGTAAAGCAGTATTGCCAGCCCATCAACGTCATGGCCGAGGCGATGCGAAGCAATCGCGTAGTCGTCGGCCACCCACGACAAGCTTCAATAGTGCCGATATTGCGGTAGCGTCGATTTGATTCGGCACCGCCGACACCGAACATGGGGACGATTGTCGTGGGTGGCCGCCTGCCGCGCCTTCGGCACGGTCGCTGCGCGACGCGGCCATGACGTTGGGATCTACTCAGTCCTTGAACGCCCGGTCTAGGTTCAACATCTTATCGAAGCCCTTGGCGCTGTCTTTGCCTTTTAGCGCCAGCAGTTTAGCCGAGTTGACGTCGGCACCTGCAAGGCTTGCGCCAGCGATGTTCGCACCCGTTAGGTCCGCGCCGCTCAACTCTGCGCCTTCAAGATTGGCGCCTTCGAAGTCCGCCCCTTTCAATGACGCATACTCAAATGCGGAGCGCATCAGGTTCGCGCCTTTGAACGACGCGCCCTCGAGATTTGCGCCTTTCAGTATTCCGCGCATGAGGCCCATCGATTGATTGGTGAGGTCAGGCGCCAGCATGGCGTCGTTGAAGATCGCATTCGTCAACGAGGCGCGCGACAAGTCCGCGCCAACCATGGCGTTTGAGAAGTTCGCGCCGTCAACTTTGCAGTCCATCATCTGGGTTTGAAAGAGGCTCGCGCCGATAAAGCTCGCAGCCGTAAAATCAGCCTTAAGCGCCCAGGCGGCATCAAGCTGCACGCCATCGAGCTTGGCACCCTTCAAGTTGGAGCCGTTGAGGCGGGACGCACGTAAATTGGTTCGCGTCAGATCCATTCCAGATAGGTCGAGCTTGTTCAGCCATTTTGCCGAGAGATCGAGAGTTTCGCCGTCCTTGAGTTTGGCGAGCCCGAATTCGATTTCGGCGCGCGTCATATTCGATTTTGTGAACTCGTCGGTTGTGAGATCAAGATACTGAATGAGGTCTTGAGCGGCCGCGCGCCCAGCCGTCATTGTCGCCAATACATGCGGCATAACGGCGGAGATCGTGACTATCGCCGTGATCGTGCCAAGTGCTGACCGTCGCCGGCTGGCATATGCCTGGGCGAAAGCGACATCTGACCGGGAAAACATTGAAAAGAACTCCTGCTACCTCAGCAAGAGATACGCTGTGCGGGGGAGGTTTGTTTCAGTTATCTGGTGCAACCGCAGCCAACAGCCTGACAGAAGTCCTCAAATCTTGTCTTCGCTCACCGATCCGCAGTGCCAGCGCTTGATCGCCCAACCAGGGTGTTCATTGGCCCAAGGCACGAAATAGGGCGCTGCGTGCATGGCGCATTGGGTCGCGTCCATGGCTTCTTCGACCTGGATCTTGTAGTCGCGGCAAACGTTTGGATCGTTCACCATGCAGGCCGAAATGATAATAGCAAGCATTGACCGTTACTTCCCTGTTTCATGTGCCGGCGCCAAACATTGGCGGACACGCCTCCCTGTTCCTCACCTTGTACGCAGAGTATAGCCCCTGCGTTTCAGCCCCTCAGGCGACAAGGCTGCGAGTGAAGATACACTGCCAGAATGGTACGGGGAAAAATCAGGAATGGATTTTTTTGCGTTAACGGTGTCTCGAAGTACTAGAGGGCTGTATTTTCAGGCGTTTTTCAAGCCCGGCCAAGTCCATTGAGCTTGGCTCAGGCGAGCAATAAAATCTCGCCTTTACCAATGGTGGCCATATCGCCCGCGATTTTGCGCACATTGAGGGGCATGGGCGGCGGCGCGAGAGGGCCAAGCGCCTGTTTCAGATGCCGGGTGAGAATTCGCACGATCAAGAGATCGTGAATCCCACAATCGGCAAATGTCGGCAAAAGCCGCTCAACGGACGGGCCAATGAGTGTGCCCCGCCGCATCATGAAACCGGGCGCTGGGCCAAATCCGCCTTCCGCCCAAATCGTGCCGCCCATCATGCGTGTGCCGGTACCGTCACCGGTTTTGCCCTTCACAATGACCGTGCCGCGCCGCATCTTGTCGCCTGCGCGCGCGCCGATGTTACCACCAACGATAACCGTGCCGCCCGCCATGCCGAAGCGGTCGCCGCTCAACACGCCGCCGAGATTATCGCCGGCCGAGCCATTGACGTGGATCGTGCCGCCACTCATGCCGGAGCCGAGATAGTTTCCGGCGTTGCCCGAAATTACAAGCGTGCCGCCGGACATTTTGCGGCCCGCGTAGGGACCAACGTCGCCGTTGATGCGCAGGGTGCCGCCATCGAGACCGGCGCCTGCGAAATCGAGCGGCGCGCCGGAACCTTCGATTGTAATCGTATCGCCAACTGTGCCCGAGACGTCAAACGCATCGCCAACGTCAATGAGGGTCTTGCCCATGCCAACCTTGAGGCGCGCGATCTCGCTGCTCGAAAGCTTCGCTAGCTTACCCGGAATGAGGTCCGCGATATTCAGCCGCTCGCCGGGGTTGGCTTTGAGGCGAAAGGTAAGCCCGCTCATGAGAGGAGGTCCTTCAGATGGTAGTGGTGCTGACCGAGCTTACCGCCATAGTTGCCGGCGGAAACACGCGTCACGCCTTTGGCGGTGCCGATGTCTGTGATAGCCTTGAGACCCACGCGCATGGCGTCCGCCACGGCCTTGGAGGTGAGGCCATCGATGACGATTTCAAGGACGGCGATGGTGTCAGCATCGAGTTCGCTTTTGACGGCGCCGCGCAGCGTCGGGCAGTAGGCATCGTTGGTGGATGCGAACATGCCCTTGTATTTGGAGCCGACCTTCGAGCCCGAGCGCACAATGCCGCCAGGGAAGGGCGTAATCACGTTATCGACCGTGGCGATGGCCGCAACCGCCGCTTCGGTTGTTTCGAGCAGTCCGGCGCGGTCTTTGCCGATGACGAGCAGGTTGCCGCCGCCGACCGCCTCCGTCGTCACGCTGCAGGTTTCTTCAATGACGAATTCGCCGTCCATGACGGGCACGCGCCAGTAGCGGCTTTTGCCGAGTTTCTTTGCCGTCTGATGCCCGTCGCCGAAAAAGCGCGGGCCCTGGCCGAGGCCAATTTTCAATTCCGCTTCAAGGCCGTTGAAGCAGGCCGAGCCTGGGCTGGTCAGAACGCATTGGCCAATGCGGTTTTTGACTTGCGGGATCAGCGCGTCGGGAGAAAAGCCAAACATCAGGATGCGCACGCCCGGGCGGCCATCCGGCGTTTCGCCGGGCGAGAGTTCGCGGTCGATGCCGCATTCCGCGCCACAGCCGATGACGGACGTACCAAAGCCGGTCGCCGTGACAGCGGCAATGCGCGCCCACTTCATGCTATCGGCGGTCAGGATTATGCCCGTTCCGCTCATGCCGAAGGCTTCGGCGAACGTATCGTCAATTGTGATGCCGTTGACGGTTTTGCTATTGGACGCCGTGCCGTTGGGGGTCTGGCTCATATCGAACGCACCCCCGTCGGCTGCACGATGATCGAACCCCGGCCGTGATCGACGATCTCGTCGTCAGACAGGCGGAAATTTTCCATGCGGACGGTGTGATAATCGTCGAAGTAGCTCTTCAAGGATTTTTCGATTGAGCGGTCATAGGACGGCCGCGCTACGTGCGTCGCGCCGTTCACAACCTTGATGATCTTTCCGTTCTTGACGACCAACTCGCCGTTCTTGAACACGAGTTCCGGCTTTTCAAACATCGCCTCTCGGTCGGCCATGTCTTCATAGACTGTAATGTCGGCGCAGGCGCCGGCACCTAAGTGTCCGCGATCCTTGAGGCCGAGGCTTCGGGCGGGGCCGGCACGCGTCATAATGGCGATTTCATACAGTGAGTATTCGCGGTCGATGGATGCGAGCGACGAATACTTCAGCGCATCCTGATTGATTGTTCCCATCTTTTCCTTGCGGAAGGACTTGTCCATCAACAGGCGGATCATGTGCGGATACCAGTAGAACGGTCCCCCGTTCGGATGATCCGTCGTCAGGAACACGCGCCAGGGATCGTCAACCAGCAGGAAGAGTTCCAATCCAATGGCCCACTGCAGCGCGTTAACGAAGCTCTTGTCGCGATATTTGAACGGCACGACGCCGCAACCCGCATCGCACTCGATATCCATGACGACCCACTTTTTCGGGTCAGCCGAGCGGGTGTTGACGAACTGGCGCATGCTGTCGCCGGACGCCGTGCATGTCTGGCCAAACATGACCTGACCGACGTCGATCGAAACGTTTTTGTGGCTGTTGACGAGTTCGGCAACGCGTGCGGCACCCGACGAAAACTTGAGGTCGCCCTCGGTGCCATAGCTGTGGAACTGGATGTGCGTCAGGTGGATCGGCAAGCCGTTGGAACCGCGAATAGTGTCGAGTGTCGTCTCGACCCCGCCGGGAACGCCCAAGTTGCAGCCGTGCACATGAAGGGGGTGTGTGACGCCAAGCTCTTTGAGGCCGCGGGCGAGAGTGTGGATGATGTCGCGCGGTGTGACGCCGTAGTGGACGTGTTTTTCGTCGAGGTCGAGCTTGCGCTGATTGAACTTGAATGCACTGATGCCGCCGGGGTTCACGACCTTGACGGCAATGGCCTGCGCAGCGTGCATGGTCCAGGCGATGTAGTCTTTGATCGCGGAAAAATCGTTTTTGCGCGCAAGCTGGCGCAACAGGAAATCATCGCTGCCGAGCATGACGAATGCGCCTTTGTCGATCATCGGCGTGTCGCCCATTTCCATATGCGCCTGGCGTGCGTTCGCTGGCAGCATGGCGGGCTCAAAGGCGGCCGTGTAGCCCATTTCGGCGTAGCGGTATCCAGCCTGCATGGTCGAGGGGATGGCATGGCCGCAGCCCGAACGCGTGAGATCGGTGCGCTCAACCTCGTGGCCCAAATGATCTTCGGGCATTAACATGCGGGCGATCGTGACCTTGCCGCCACCGATATGCGAATGCGGGTCGATGCCGCCCGCCATAATCACGCGGCCGTTGAGAGCATATTCTTGCGTTACTTTTTCGCCCGGAGGCGGCGTGACGATGCGGCCGTCGTGCACAAAGATATCGCGAATTTCGCCATCGATGCCGTTGATCGGATCGTAGACTTTGCCGCCGGTAAGTTTGATGAGCATCGGGTTGGATCTCGAAAAGACGGGAGCCTAAAGAGCGGCTTCGATTGAGGCGAGGATGTCGGCCGCACGCGGAAGCGATGAGCGGCCAAGGTTTCGGAGCGGCAGCGACACGACGTTATCGCAGCGCACTATGAGACCGGCATGATCCGCGCCCGGCGTGCCGATGGGGATGAAGACAACGGGTGCCCTGCTGAGCTTCAATCCCGGCGTGCCCAGCACGATCATGGGAACGTCCGTATCGGGCGGCGATAAATCAGGTGTGTAGGATGCGATCCAGACGAGGAGATCGCTCTCCTTGGCCTGCAACAGCCGCGCCATGGAATAGCGCTCTGCGTCGTAGTCGGGCTTGCCGCTGGCGAACGAAACTCGCAGCGGATAGCCAGATTGCCACGCGCACACCGCACCCGCCGAGACCGCGCCTTCGTTGCCGCCGAGCGAAAGGCCAGCAAAGCGCGAATGCAGGTTGATGTCTTTGACGTATTCGGCCGCAGCTTGCACCGTGAGGTCGGCGTTGGGAAACGCAAGGCTCGCGGGCGCCCAGACCATGACACCGTAGGTCGCTTGTTTGCACCGCTCCACAAGTGCTTCAACGTCTGCGCGCTTCAAGCCGCCAATGGTATCGCCTGCGACCGGCACACCTTTGGCAAGCGCACGCATCGCAATCAGAATTTCGCCGATCCGGTCGCCCTTGCACGGCAATGTGATGACTTCGCCAACGCGATTGCCTGTGATGCCCGACTGATCCAGCCCTTCGCCAAGGAACACGACGGTGCGCTTTGGCGGTGCGTCCGAGAACATTGATTTCTCATTGCACACAACGCGCTCGAAAAAGCGCGGGTGCAATTTATGGAGGTCACTACCCAGGATGATGAACAGGTCGGCGCGGTTGCGTGCTTCTGTGAGCGTTGTCATGACCCAGCCGCCGGACTGGAGAACGCGGAAATTGCGGTATTGACCTTCGCTCAAGGCGTGATCGACGACGCCGCCCGCGTTGTCGGCAATCGACATAACGGCGCGCATGCCTTCGACGTCGGTGCCGAGGCCGCCGAAGATGGGCAGGCGGGATTTCTTGATGAGGGCCGCTGCCGCCGCGATCGCCTCGGTTAACGAGACGTCCTTGCCGGAAATCTGGGGCTTTGCGCCATCAACGGCCCGTTCAAAGCCAGCAATGGCTTTGTCACAGCCGTTTTGGCGCACTTTGAGGCCGGTAGCTGTGCGCTCGACCGTCAGATCGTCACAAAGTATGCCGCAAAAAGGGCACGCGACATTGTCATGAATTGCGGACGCGGAAGCCCCGTCCGAACTCTTGCCCTCCATCGGTCCACCCATGTTTATTGATTCATGTCTATTGGTTTGGTCTTTTGCTTATTATCCAAGGATTCGACCAAAGCACGAGACGGCGGGTCTGACAACCTTTGGGGGACGGGTCACTGCGACGCGGGTTTGTCCCTCGTTGCCCCACACGTTGCCACGGAGCGCGTCCCGTGATTATGGTCAGCCGCTTTCACACGAAACGATGTCAAAACCATACGATCCCCGGAGGAAACGAATGCTGAAACGACTGGCGCTTGCTGTTGTCTTCGCGAGCCTGATGCCTGCACTCAATTCAAACGGGGCTTTGGCGCACGGGCCGACACGGCAGAAGGTGACACAGACAATTGAGATCAACGCGCCAGCTGACAAAGTCTGGGCCGTGCTCGGCAAGTTTGACGATTTGTCGTGGCACCCGCTGATTGGCAAGACAGAGGGCCAAGGCGGCAACAAACCGGATGCCACCCGCACCTTGACGCTGAAGAGCGGCGGCGCGATGGACGAAAAGCTCCTCAAGCATTCCGACGCCGATAAGACCTACGCTTACGAGATCACCAAGGTTGATGTGAAAGTTTTGCCGGTTGAGAATTATTCGGCGAGCTTCAAAGTTTCAGGCGAGGGCGATAAATCAACGGTTGAATGGAAGACCGCTTTCTATCGCGGTTACGCCAACAACGACCCGCCGC
>JANOKW010000295.1:0-3777 GCA_031419475.1 Hyphomicrobium sp.
GCTTCGCAAAGCCGACGAACGAAGCGTCGAAGCGGTCTGGAGGCGCATCGGAAATTTGCTCACTCACTTCAAGCCAACAGAATGCGCAAACTATCTGCACAACAGCGGCTACGGTTCCATATGAACCGGAAAGACTCTAGCTGAATTTCTGTTGCGGCGTTTCGCTACCGTCGTCACATATTCAACGTCTTCACATATTCAACGTCTTGGCCTCGCGCGCCTATTCGTTCGCCGTCGCGGCGGGCAATCACGCGCTCCGAATCTGGCCCCCATTTTGACCCCCGTCGCGTGCGCCGGCATTCGTGTGGGGAGCAGCGTTTTCCCGCCGGGCAAGATGTGCGGCAAGGCGCATCTCGGCCGCGTTGAACTTCGCGAGCACTTCTCTCTCCCCCCAAGTCCGCCACAAAGTGTAGCCAACTCCCACGCCGAGCAGAAATGTCACGAACAGATACGATGCCAATTGTGCAAATAGATACATAGCCAAACGTCTCCTCGATAAATGCGCGAATTGTGTTTACGGCCCGCCCGTACTTGTCGTCGTGAATTTGCCCGATACCTTGAATTCGATGCGCCGGTTCAAGGCAAATGCCTCGGCGGTATCGGCGGGGTCATGCGGTCGGTCGGAGGAGAACCCGCGCGAGGCGACCCGTGTCGGATTTGCGCCAGCCGTAACAAGTTCCTCACGCACCGTGTTTGCACGGGCCTCTGAAAGTCCCTGATTGTAGCCGGGACCACCGATCTTGTCCGTGTGGCCCTCGACCGTCACGACCACGCTGCCGCACGTCTCAATGGCGGCTGCGAGCTTCTTAATGAGGCCCATACTTTCTGCGCTAACGCGCGCCGATGCCGTCGGAAAGTAAATGGTCGATTGCGTCATGATGCCGGAAAGGTCGCTCTCGCAGGTGGTCGCGCGCTCATCTGGTTCGAGCGTGGCATCGCGGCTGATCTCCGCGACTTCGACAAACTTGAACTCGGCCCTTCGGTTGAACGACCGATCCGCATTGTTCGTGTCATTGTAGGCCGGACCAGTGGCGCCTGCGAAATTGGCTATGACGCGGGTCGCAGGCACACCGCGTGCAATCAGTTTTTCGCGGATGGCCTGAGCGCGTTGCAGCCCAAGTGCGGGATTGAATAGCCGGTCGCCGACGCTGTCGGCGTGTCCGGTGACGAGGATCGGACGCGGCGCGCAAGCGCGAGCCGACACAGCTAATCTGTCAAGTTCGCCATCGAAGCCCGGTCCAATCTCGAACTTCTGTTTATCGAACATGATGCTGCTGCTCTCAAGGAGCGCCAGATCCTGAGACGTGCACACATTCTCGCCTTCGCGGGCGGCGGATTCCAATGACGGCGAGCTTTTGTTGACGTCGTTGCTGCTCTCTTGCGGCGCGGCCTCGATACTTGCTGGCGGCGTGATCTCGATATCGGCGCGGGCCTCTTCCTGTGTTCCCGTTTCGACAGTCGCCACCTCAACCGGTTGAGTGGGGGGAGGCGCGGGTGCTGCAGCGGCCACTTTGCGCGCTTCCACTTCCGCTGCGCGGGCCTGCTCTTCTAACTTGCGCAGAAGCGCGGCTTCCGCTGCGCGTGCCTGTTCCTCTCCCTTGCGCTTGAACTCGACTTCAGCGGCGAGGACCTGTTCTCCGGCCTTGCGCTTGAGTTCGGCTTCCGTGGCGTTGACCTGCACTTCGGCCTTGCGGCTGGCGTCTGCTTCTGCTGCGCGCGCTGATTCTGCTGCTAATTTTGCAGCCTCGATAGCGACCTTCGCTTCATTCTCGCGCAGCGCCGCATCAGCCAATTTCCGGGATACCGCTGACATGGGCATACTGGCGACGGACTCGTTTTTGATGCGTGCAAGGACACCAGGAAAACCAATGGCCGAAGCGAGGGCCTCGCGAACGCTATCGTAGGCCGCGCGCTTCTCCGCTTCGTCGGGAGCAAGCCCATGGATCACGCCCCGATCACCATCGATCTCGAACGTGGCCCATGCATAGCCGGCATTCTTTAACGCGGCCTTGCCTTGCACTTCTGTTTCGGCAACGAGCCAGTCGCGTAAACCACCCGTTTCGATCGAAACCCAGCTGAACAGCATGAACAGCAGCACGCCGAGCGCCGCACGGACGGCAAGACATTCCTTGCAGTATTCGACGTGAGCGTCCGCACTTGCCGTCCTGAAAGCTTCACGTGCCAATGTATCTGCCCGCTCGGCTGCATCGCCGCGCCATCCGGCACGGCGCCCGGCAGTGATCCAGTAGGCGAGCGAGGACAGAATGCCAGTGATGAGCACGGCGACGCCCGTCAGCGCGCCGCCAGAATATGCCGGAGACGTCAGAGTTTCCCCATGGATTGAAAAGCGAGCAGCAAGGAGCGCAAGCACGATCCCGATTGCGATATGCACAGCAATAGAGCGCAGGCGGACGAACTCCGTCGCGGCGGCAGCGAGACCCGCCAATGGCAGTCCATAGACCAAGATGTACCCGATAGAACTCCCAAGAAGTGAGAAGGCCGATGCTCCGTTGGTTGTGTACAAAGTGGCAATATCAAACAGAACAAACTTGACAATCACAGCCACCAGAAGGGCCGCGAGCAATCCGCAAGTTACGCGTATCAATTGCGGAGTCATCATCGCCTCTCATCCTGCTTAAACTGAAGTTGGACAGCTACGCCTGGAGTGGCGCATGAGAACTCGTTGTAAAATTTCTGTTCCTGAATCGGACTCATTTTGGTTATGCAAGTACTCATTTTGGTCATGCAAGTGATGAGCCTTGTGCGCATCGGCCGCGAGTGGCCCACAAATCTTTTGATTGCAGTACGACGCGGCATCGCAAATCGATCCCAACTAATGCTCGACACAACCGGTCGCCCACAGTGCAGACTCATTTGTGTCGATGATTGGGTCAAAAAAACTTATTTGCCGCACGGGAATAAAAATCAATTCATACCGTTGTGCTCGCCGGCAGTTGAACGATCGCCGCGCAGACGGGCGGCTGCGGGATGATATGCGTGCTACGCGCCAGTCATCCCAGCCAAGCCGCGAATTGCTCGGCAATCGTTTTTCGCAGCATTCGATTGTAATCCGTAAACGCTGCGTGGCTTGCTGGAATGCGCCCGTAGGAAAGTTTCTCGTTTCCCTTAATCTGTTTCAAAATGATCGGAGTCGCGACGGGTGATAAATGCGCGCCTTTTCCTGATTGCAGCGTCGTCAATAATCCGTGCATCTCGCCGCCGATAGTTGGCCGCGCGAGAATGATCAAGCGATGCTGCCCGTGCCGGTTGGTCACGAGATAGATGTGCCCCGATTGATGCGGCACGGCGACCGCGCCAAATTGCACGTAATCGGTATCGACGCGTTCGGCTTCGCGAAACAAGAGGCGCGCCGTCATGTCGTCCCATGAAATGTCGGTGCGATAAGCATAGACCGCGTTCTTCTCGCCAAACGACGGCCTGACGGTCAGATAGGATCCTTCGAGCCATGCAACGGAGGCGCGATTGTAATTGCCCAATTCATCCGGCGCATTTTCGGCCGGCACCACAGCGGCGCCATTTGATTTAGGCGCCGTCAACAAGTTCAAACCCAACCCTTCTTCCAGACGCACGATGGTCGCGAGCGTGAACGTGCGCCGCCCGGCGAGCACTTTTTCCAACCTGATTACGCACCATAGTCAGCCCACTTGAGGTCATAGTAGGTGACCGGGGGTGTTCTGACGGCGGCGAGTGTCAGCACGGATATCATGGCGGCAAGATCGTAGCGATGGTTGAAGCGCCATTCGAACTCGGCGAGAT
>JANOKW010000296.1:0-5676 GCA_031419475.1 Hyphomicrobium sp.
GCTTCGCAAAGCCGACGAACGAAGCGTCGAAGCGGTCTGGAGGCGCATCGGAAATTTGCTCACTCACTTCAAGCCAACAGAATGCGCAAACTATCTGCACAACAGCGGCTACGGTTCCATATGAACCGGAAAGACTCTAGCGACGCGCGGGGGCGTGTACATGGACCAAAACCAAAGAACGAAAGACGAGAGTTATCACTAGAATCGCACCATTCGAGAGCAGTCATATTCTCGAAGATATGTCGGCAGACTAACATGATCTTTGTACGGCGGCACCGAGCGGAATTCGCATGAATGACGTTCACGAACCGACCAAGATCGAGTACTCGGTTCTACAATACTCAAGAGATTAAAATTACATGCTGCTGCGAAAATCACTTTCGTGTGCCGATGCTATTCGCCAACATCCAAGCCTGAAGCCAACATCGCGTAAGATGGTGTCTATTTGCTTATCTGATCCGGACAAAGAATAATTAGGCGTGTGGGTTAATGGGGGTTGAACAGCCCCGAATTATAGCTTTGGGGCAACGTTTGCGTTTGCCCATCATTTGCTGGTTGGCAAATTTATTGCGCCGCTTTGGAAGCCGGTGCCGCAGGAGCCGGTGCTGCGGCTGGCTGCGAAATCGGTGCCGGTGCTGCAACCGGCGCATTGGCGGCTGGCGCTGGCGATTGTTTTTCCTTCATCTGCGCGCTGACGCGTTCCCATGGATCCATGGTCGGATCGTCGCTGGCGTTGCGCGGTTTCGTTGGCGTCATGAAACTCGGTGTTGAACCCGAGCACCCGGCAAGAAGTTCCACTGCCAAGACAGCTAAAAGACTAGCAGTGACTTTTTTCATGAAGACTTCGCTCCCACACCCGCCACTCTTGGTGGCTGGCCGCACAGCACTTGTCTGGCTCAATTTTTCTCCGGCGGCAACCGCTCAAGGCTAAACCGCAGCGAATAGTACCGCTGCGGTTCTCGCAAAGCACGCGTTTGGCGTGCGAACGATCAAGCCAGACCCAAGTGACACAATTTCAAGCGCGACTTCAAGCGCGACATGCGACTGGCGGCCGTTCGCCGTGGTCGTCGAGCCTGTGACGCATCGGGCGATTTGCGCCAGAAACAGCAACGTACGTACGGTAGCGGACGCTGTGTTGACAACTTGTAGTCACAGTTAACAATGCGGATACAGAATTTTAATCATCGAGGAACCGCATTATCGAGGAACCTCATCATCGAGGAACCTGAGCGCCCGCACTCCCTAACTTCCAGCCTTCGGCAATTGCGCGTTTTTTTTAAAAACCATATGGCAGAATGTATTAGTAAAAGGGGTCGCCGTCATGGCACTTAGCGTCATTTTAACTAGCGTTAAATCAACAAGCGTCAAATCAACAAGCCCCAGTCCTCTCGTTCACTTGGAAGAATCTGAGCTCTACCGAATGCTAGGCGAAGCGTGGTTCGCGCAACTCCGTCCCGAGCCAGGTTCGTGCTATTTTCTGGAGCCTTCGGCGGATGTGGGAAGGCGCGAGTACGACACACTGCTTCCAAAGCTGCGGGAGAATTTGGCCCAGTCCCGTCCGCTCAGTGCTCTCGGCTATGTGTCGATCACGATTCAACAGTCAGCAAAGTGGCGCATACCCGCCACAGTCGTCGCCGCTTTGGCCATGAAACAGGGCTTGGCACCGGCTTAAACTCGGCAAGTCAAGGCATTGGCCAGGCATGTGCCAAGCATGGGCCAGGCATGGGAAGACGTTGACCGTTCTTTCGGCGGGCGAGGGCCTTGCCGGATGACGAAGACCGGTACGGGAGCGGGGTAAACGTACCGTGCCGGTCACCCCTCCCGTACATAGTGTCTTGCGTACATAGTGAATTCGGCGTGGCTTGAATTCGGCTCTCAGTGCGACACGCCAAGTTCCGGCGATGACGGTGGCTTGTACCGTGCGTCGCCAGCCTCTCATCAACTGGCGAGGTACTGGCCGCCGTTCGCCGTAATCGTCGAGCCGGTAATAAATCCAGCGTCGTCGGACGCAAGAAAAACGACCGCGCGTGCGATCTCAGACGGCTCGCCTAACCGGCCGACCGGAATTTGCGGCAGAATATTCTTCTCAAGAACGTCCTGAGCAATTGCCTTCACCATTTCGGTTGCGATGTAACCGGGGCAGATGACGTTGACCGTAATGCCGGCGCGCGCGCCTTCTTGAGCGAGTGCTTTGCTGAAACCGATGTCGCCGGCTTTCGAAGCCGAGTAATTCACTTGCCCCATCTGGCCCTTCTGACCATTGATCGACGAGATGTTGATGACGCGGCCGAATTTGCGCGTGCGCATGCCTTCCCAAACCTGGCGCGTGACATTGAAAAGGCCGTTGAGGTTGGTGCCGATGACGGCATCCCACTGCTCTTTGGTCATCTTGTGGAACATGGTGTCTTTGGTGATGCCGGCATTGTTGACTAGAACGTCGATTGGCCCAACGTCTTTCTCTATTTGCTTCACGGCTTTTTCGCTCGCTTCAAAGTTCGAGACGTCGAATTTGTAGACGGGGATCCCGGTTTCGATTTGGAATGCCTGGGCGGCTGCGTCGTTGCCAGCGTAGCTTGCGGCAACGCGATAGCCTGCGCTCTTCAATGCGATCGAAATTGCGTGACCAATTCCGCGTGTACCGCCGGTAACGAGGGCAACTCGTGCCATAGTGTGTCTCTCCCTAGGATTTTGGTTTTGGAATTTTTGATGTGAAACAGGGGTTTGAAATTGGGGTCGAAAACTGGGGTCAGACCCCTCACACGATTTTGCCGGGTATTAACCCGAACGCGCATGTGAGGGGTCTGACCCCAACGATACTAATCGCGAGCGACGCAGAGCGCGACACCCATGCCGCCGCCGATGCACAGCGTGGCAAGGCCCTTCTTGGCGTCGCGGCGCTGCATTTCGTGCAGAAGCGTGTTGAGAATGCGGCAACCGGAAGCGCCGATCGGATGGCCGATGGCGATAGCGCCGCCATTGACGTTGACCTTGTCCGTATCCCAGCCGATGCCTTTATTAACGGCAATCGCTTGAGCGGCGAAGGCTTCGTTGGCTTCGATGAGGTCAAGGTCGGCATGCGTCCAACCGGCCTTTTCAAGTGCCTTCTTCGATGCCGAGATCGGGCCCGTACCCATGATCGAAGGATCGACGCCCGTCGTGGCCCACGAAACGATACGCGCGAGCGGTGTGATGCCGCGCTTCTTGGCTTCTGCGAGTGTCATGAGCACGACGACCGCTGCGCCGTCATTAAGACCTGATGCGTTCGCGGCGGTGACCGAACCTTCTTTGGGATCGAAAGCCGGACGCAACTTGGCGATGCCTTCGAGCGTCGTTCCGTCCTTGATGTATTCGTCGGTATCGACGACCGTGTCGCCCTTCTTGCCCTTGATCGTGACGGGCGCGATTTCGTCCTTGAACTTGCCGGCCTTGCGGGCGGCTTCAGCTTTATTCTGCGAGGCGACCGCAAACTTGTCCTGTTCTTCGCGCGTGATCTGCCACTGGCGCGCAACGTTCTCGGCCGTTGCGCCCATGTGATAATTGTTGAAGGCATCCCAGAGGCCGTCCTTCACCATGGTATCGACCAACTTGAAATCGCCCATCTTGGTGCCATCGCGCATATGGCCGGCGTGAGTCGACTGGCTCATGCTTTCCTGGCCGCCCGCGACGACGATTGTCGCGGCGCCTGTCTGAATCTGCTGCATGCCGATAGCAACTGCGCGCAATCCCGATCCGCAAATCTGGTTTATGCTCCAGGCGGGCGCGTCTACCGGGATGCCGGCGCCGATAGATGCCTGCCGCGCAGGACCCTGCCCCTGGCCCGCAGTCAAGACCTGGCCGAGAATGACTTCTGACACGTCGCCCGGCGCGACTTTGGCGCGCTCCAACGCGGCCTTGATGGCGACTTCGCCAAGTTTATGGGCTGGAAGGCTTGCCAGTGAACCATTGAACGATCCAACAGGCGTACGGGCAGCACTGGCAATGACAATCGTTGAAGCATCCTGGCTCATCAATGGCCCTC
This sequence comes from Hyphomicrobium sp., assembly GCA_031419475.1. Taxonomy (GTDB): domain Bacteria; phylum Pseudomonadota; class Alphaproteobacteria; order Rhizobiales; family Hyphomicrobiaceae; genus Hyphomicrobium_B. The sequence continues at coordinate 4,019 of JANOKW010000296.1, forward strand.
CCTGGGCAAAAATATTGTGAATTCTTGTGGCGATGCTAGCTCATGGACGGAATAATGGCCCGCTTATCGCGTAATGACTATTAGCAGTACTGGCAGAAATTGAGCAATTGCGACGTGTTGACTAGGCCTGCGTAAAGTTTTGGCAAAAACGTCTAGCACGGTGAGGTCGGGCTGTGGTACGCTGCCGCACTGCACAATGAGGCCGATCAGTCGAGAGAACTTCCAAGCGATGTTGACCAACGCTGAAAGTACGGCACCCAAAAAGGAAGCCGTTGTCGTCAAAAAATACGCAAACCGGCGACTCTACAATACTGAGACAAGCACGTACGTCACCTTGGAAGATCTTGCCAAGTTGGTGCGCGGGGACCGGGATTTCGTGGTTTACGACGCCAAGAACGGCGATGACCTTACGCACACGGTCTTGACCCAAATTATCGTTGAGCAGGAAAACCGCGAGGGCGGTCAAACGCTACTGCCGATACCGTTCCTGCGCCAGCTGATCCGCTTCTACGACGACAGTATCGCCCGCATGGTGCCAAGTTTCTTGCAATTCTCTATCGAGAGCTTCGCCAAGGATCAGGTTCGCCTGCGCGAACAGTTCTCGACCGCTTTCACAAACCCTGCTGCAGCCCTCGATTTCTATCAAAAGCAAGCACAGCAGAACATGGCCATGTTTGAGCAAGCCATGTCGATGTGGGGCGCTTTCGGTGCCGCGGCTGGCGGACCCAAACCAGCAACCGACGCGAGCGGAAAACCAGTGTCGCCGCCGGCGCCGCTGCGAGATGAACTTGGCGAGCTCAAAGCTCAACTCGCTGCTATGCAGCAAAAAATAGAGAACATGACACAGCCGAAGCCTTAACGGCGGCCTTGGATTACGCTCCCGTCACGCCGCAGAGTTGGCCGCAGAGTTGTAGGCTTCCGCGTCGATCGGGAGGCCGTAGAAGAAGCCCTGCAGATATGTGATTCCCATGTCTTTGAGCATATCAACCGAGCGTTGATCGCCAACCCACTCGGCGACCGTTTCCATGCCGAACGTTTGGGCCAGTTCGACCATGGTTTTGATGAAAATCTGATCGCTTGTGTCGTCGGCCAGGTTTTTCACGAACGCGCCGTCGATCTTGACCATATCGACGTTGAGCAGCTTCAAGTTTTTGAACGATGTGTAACCGGCACCGAAATCGTCGATTGCAACGCGGCAACCCATCTCTTTCAGAGTATCGACGAAGTTGATCGACTGATCGAGATCATCGAGAGCCGCCGTCTCAGTAATCTCAATGATCATGCGGTTGGTCAAATCGCAGCGCCCGCCGGTCAAACGCTGCAAGGCCACCAGCCATTCGTGGTCGCTCGCCGTCAACCCGGAGACGTTGACTGAAAGCGTGAGCCCCTTGTGGCGCTTTAACAGCGCGACCGACAATTCCAGCGTGCGACGGTCGATGAGACGCGACAATCCCAGTTGCTCGGCAATCGGGATGAACTCACCGGCCGAAACGTTCGAGCCATCCGGGCGCTCCATGCGCAAAAGGCATTCGTAGATCTCTGCCTTGCAGGATTTCGAGCCTACCATCGGCTGCAGAACGAGCCGCATGCGGTTGTCGTCAAGCGCTGCAATGACCTCATCGGCAACTTCAATGCTTTTGCGCCGCGTGTTTTCAGAT
>JANOKW010000297.1:0-6003 GCA_031419475.1 Hyphomicrobium sp.
GTTCATCTTCGCGCAGATTTCGCCGCTTTGGACACTGTTGTTTGCCGTCGTGATGGCAACAGGCGCAGTGCTCGAAATTGTCATGCGCCAAGAACACCGCTTCAAGAGCTGGGTGCCGCTCGTGCTCACCAGCAGTCCGGCGTTTTTAGCTGGCCTCATCACGACTTTTATCGCGCTTGCCGTTATTCAGCCGTCGCCCTGGTATGCGCCGCGTTTTCTGCTGCCCATCCTTGGCATGCTCGTAGGTAACGCGCTCTCGGGCGTTTCTCTGGTCCTTGATTCCATTACATCTGCGGCGCATCGCGAGCGCAATATCATCGAGGCCCGGTTAGCACTTGGCGCCCCGCGTTTCGTTGCTTTTGAGGACAGTCTGAAACGTGCCATGCGCACTGGCATGATGCCGGTCCTGAATGCTATGGCGGCTGCCGGAATCGTTTCGCTGCCCGGCATGATGACCGGACAGATCCTTGCCGGCATCGATCCGATTGAAGCTGCAAAATACCAAATCTTGATCATGTTCCTGATCGCGGGATCGACAGCGATTGCGGTGCTCGCGGCCGGCATTGGTGCAGTTCACTTCCTCACCGACGACCGGCACAGGTTGAGGCTCGACCACACGACGGGTGCGGCGAAAGACTGAGCGTCTCTCTGCACACGAAAAGGCCCCGGGCAGAGATTGCGCCGGGGCCTTATGAAATTTTCGCTTGAATAGACTGATTACTGCGCGCTGGTGCTACCCGTGGAAGCCGCTGGAGCGCTGCCATCCTTGACGGCATCTTGCGCGGCGGCCTTTGCCGCATCGATATCTGCCTTTGGCGTTTCGGCTGCTTTTGCAGCTTCGACCGCAGGTTCGGGCTTCGTGGTTGAGCCTGTCTCGGTTTGCGCGGCGTTATTCTCAGGCTTGGTCGCCTTCGCGGCCGTCGCGTCAACGGCCGGCGCAGCCTTGGCCTTTGCCGCCGCCTTCGGCTTCGCCGGAGCAGTCGTTAACGCATCATCAGCGTTTGCATTTTGCGGATTCGCTGACGGCATACCCGGAACGGCGGGTCCTTCCCAGCAGACGCTGGATTCTGCGCGGCACGTGTGTTCGTCAAACACGCCAAAATCCAGGAAAAGTTCGCACTTCACATTCTTCGGGCCAGTTTTGTAGTTCTTAATGCCGTTCTCTCCCGCCCACTTGGCGATGTATTTATCCAGCAACATTTTGGCATCGCGCGTCGGCCCTTCTTTTCCGTAGTCGTTCACGGTGAAGCCGAGACGCGTGCAGACAGCGGACGCTGGACTTGCGAGACCGGAAACCAGCAACGCAAGTGCGGCGGTTGTCATGTTTTGCATCGATGTGCGCATATCTCTAAGCTCCGGAACGTTTGAAATTAACCGAGAATCTAGCCCCAGTTATAAAATGCCAACCATGGCCTGAACAGGGCCTGGGCGGCTAATTTAGCAACAGTTGCACAGGATTCGAACGACGACGAAGGAGCGCGATACAAAAGGGGCGCGTGATCCCGCCCGTTGGCAAAACAACGTTCAAATCCGGCTCTGTGGATTTGCCGCCCGCACTAATGCCGCTCCTAGAGCAATATCCGATCAGACAGGATCGCTTTAGCGATCAACTGATCGGATGAAATTGCTCTGGCATCATGATTCTAGAGCATCTTTATCGGCCCGGTGAATCGCATCAGCGATTCCGTCCGGTCCGATGCCGCTCCTAGTGCATGTAGGGCGAATCACCGCCGTGCGTGCCGCTGATGCCAGAATCGAAGAAAAATCCGTGATCGAACGGACCCGCGTTCGTCTGACGATCAAGCATCGGATCGCGAAAAACGGATGACCCGCCGTAATTGCTGCGCGAGTCGCCGTAGGTGTTGATGGACTCTGCGTAGTTGTATGAGTACCCGCCCTTACGTTGGGTAAAGCCTTTTACTTGTGGCCCACTGCGGTACGTCCCGCGCTTCGACCCAGCGTCGGCCGGCAGCGCCGAAGCCAAAACTGAGGCCAGAACCGAGACCAGAACCAACCCGCTGATAAATAGCATAGAAACGATAGCTCTGAACATAAAGGCAGCCCCTTCTGACAATGCGAATCTGACAATGCGAAACCAAGTTTGACTACCAGTCTATTCAAATTCGGGAAAGCTTCCTTCAACAAACGTGGTTCGGCCGCTTCTTTCGCGCCTACTTGTCACCCAACTATCACGGTCCACTATAATTGCCAGCCGTTGACGCCGTTAACTGCCAGTGCTGTCACATTGATTGTAGTATGGACTCGGACAGAGTGTGCGTCAAACGGTGCCGACCGGACATAGATGGCGGAACTACCGCCACAATTTATTTGGCACCATAATCTCGTGGAGAACGGCATGGACATCGTATCACTTCTCATTCAACTCGCTAGTGGCGCGCTCGGCGGAAACGTCGCCGGATCGCTTTTGAAAAACCTCAGCCTTGGCACGCTTGGCAATTCCCTCGCCGGCATCGTCGGCGGCGGACTTGGCGGGCAACTCTTGGCTCCGCTGCTGAACGGTGGTGCACCGGCCGTTGCGGCGGCCGGCGGACTCGACATCGCTTCCATATTGACCCAGGTCGTCAGCGGTGGTGCCGGCGGCGGCGTCATGATGATAATCGTTGGTCTGTTGCGCAGCATGATGGCGAAGTAAGTACGCGTCGCGCATTTGGAACCGAATTGGTTTTGGCGCGGCCAATAAAATACTTAAAACTCGCCAGTCAGTTCGACTGGCGAGTTTTTTATTGAGTTCCGTCCGTCGAACGTTGCGTTAGATTAACCGCATGCCTTTTGCTTCGCCGTGCAATGTGGCAACCCGGCCTCGGTATCGCATGTCACATTGACCGCGCCAGACGCTTTCCAGTTGTGTGCGACAATGGCGTTCTTGAGCGCCGCTTCGGCCATAAACTTCGCCAAGTCTTGCGTCACCATAGTTGCTTGACCACCCGCGATCACGCATTTCCCGCCGCCTGCTTTTTGAGCCGCTTCAACAGGTCCAACGGCCGCGAGCGCCGCAAGCACCGAAATCGAAATCAAGGTATATCGTTTCATGAGTATCGCCTCCATTGTTGGCCCGTGCTGTCTGTATCCCGTGCTGTCTGTATCCCGTGCTGCCTGTAGGATGTCTGCGTGCCAAACTTAAACAGCGAAGTCGCGAATTGCGAGCGAGAACTCTATAACAGAGCAGGATCGGCAAAATATTGCACGCTACTTATCGCGCGCACGCGCCGGCAAGATACGCTTTGCAAATGGCGACGTTGCCCGGCGGACACGCTGCATCGCCCGCAACGCCCTTAGTCTCTCAACCGGTTCAACCCGACTGCTGCAATTCGACGGCTTTCGGGCCTTTGCCGCGTTTATCTGGTTCGGTCTCGAATGAAATGCGCATGCCTTCGACGAGCGCACCGATACCGGATCGCTCGACCGCCGTAACGTGGACGAAAACATCGTTGCCTCCATCATCGGGCTTGATGAAGCCGTAGCCTTTTTGCGTATTGTAAAATTTCACGACACCAGTTTGGCGCATCTGCAATGTCTCCTCGATGTCTCCCGCTCAGGGGCGCGGGCGATACAAGTGGGGCGCAAAAATGATGGCCCGTCCTGCATCTCTGGAGCGGGGAAGATCAACCTCACGTGACGTCGTCTCTCGCGAGAGACGGTGCATTGTCCGCGCTTAACTCGCGAGACGCGACGGGGTGAGCATTGCTTCTCTTCCCATCTCCGGAGCGGCTAAATTCCCAAAATCGCGGCGCAACTGCAAGCTCAAAGGCTCCTGTAGCGGCCCGACTAAAGGCCCGAAAGGCCCTCAATGCACCAGTCGTCGACGCTAAATCCGGCGCCCGAACCCTTGGCAAGGACGGTTGCTAGGCAGGGTAAAAGCTGGTCCAGCTGAGCCTTAAGACGGAACGGCGGATTGATGATCAGCAGGCCCGTTTCGGTTAGCCCCAAGTCTGGATCTCGCGCCGCGATACTGAGGCTGGCGTTCACGATCTTGCTAACGCCCAGCCCTCTGATCTGGCGCAAAAATCTGCTCACGCGTGCAGGATCCTTAACGGGGTACCAGATCACGTAAACACCATTCGCGAAGCGTCTTAAACCATCGCAAAGTCCCGCTTCGATGGCTTCGAATTCATTGGCAAGTTCGAAGGGTGGATCGATCAGCACCGCGCCGCGCCGCTCCTTGGGCGGAAGTAGCGATTTCACAGCCTGCCACGCATCGAGGTTTAGAACTTTCGTGTCCGCCTGCTTGCGCAACTGAATTTTGAGTGTTTCAAAGTCGTCTCCGTGGAGTTCGTTGGCGACGAGCTGATCGCCGGGCCGCATCAACTGGCGCGCCAACAACGGGCTGCCCGGATAAAACCGGATATCGCTGCCGGGCAACACGTCAAGATTGAAGCTGCGCACCGCATCAAGGTAGGGCGCCAAGATCGCCGCCACTTCATCCGGCAGACGCTGCTTGAGCAATCGGCCAATCCCATCGCGCCACTCGCCCGTCTTACCGGCTTCCACGCCCGACAGATCGTAGAGACCTGTCCCGGCGTGAAGATCGACGATCCGGAATGGCTGCGGCTTCTGTTTCAGATGCTCGATGACAAGTGCCAGCACCGCGTGCTTCAAAACATCCGCGAAGTTTCCGGCGTGATAGGCGTGTCGGTAATTCATGATCGCCGTTGAGCAGCCGCCCCCAGCTTCTGTCAAGAGGGCTTCTGTCAAGTGGGTCCTGTCAAGGGGCGTCAATCAAGAGCTGTCCGCACTCAAGCCTTCTTCTCCCAACGCCCGCTCTCAGATTCCTGCCAGTACGTCACCGTGCATCCGGCGGCCTTTGCAGCTTTCCATTGCCCGCGCGCAATTGTCAGAGCGTCCTGGTCACGGCCATCAAAAAGGTAAACGAAGCGTTCGGCGCCATCAAAAGTCTCTGCGGCCGCGCCATCGACAAAAAATCGAACGCCTGCTCCATTGGGCGCATCGGGGCCCGTCGTCAAATAAACCGGTTGCTCACTGGCAAACCCGGATTTCTTGCTCCCATGCGGCAGAAAGCTATCTTCGCTGTAAGTCCATAGCGAGACATCAAGCGCGTCTAGGCGCTCTTCCGAGCCCGACTGCACCACCGCGCGCCACCCGCGCTGCAGTGTCTTCTCAATTAAATTTGGCAAGACCCGCTCGAGCGGCTGGCGCTCCAGATGATAAAAGAACACGTCTGGCGGTTTTGCGTTCACGAATATCCCCAGCCCGGCGCACCTCGCAGGCCCGCACTTAGCGCGTGCAGGAACTCATACGCAAATTTTTTGCGCGATTGCACTTGCGATTAGATGAGGATGCACTATCTGTGGGGGTCCGGAGCGGCGCCAGACGTGCGGCTGTCGCCCGTGCGGGCGGAGAGCGGAGCAGCCTACTTGCGTTTGCTGCTTGTGCTCCCGCCCGCTGCGCCTTTTAATCGTGGCGCGTAATCGTGGCGTGCCTGTGCGCAGTACAATTATTTAGAGTGCGCTTATTTCCGTAAATACCTGGATGGTACTTCACCCGCGTCTACAAGTGCGCGAATGCAGGGCTTCGACAGCGCCTTGTGATTACTTTCAAAGCAACGGCGCGCCTGATTGCTATCGGGCACATACTGCGAGCAGTAATCCTGGTAATCGCCTGCGCAGGCATTCTTGACTTTCCTTGACAAGGCGCCGGCGCTCGTGGCCGAGAGCGCGACAAGTGCCACGCCAAGTGCGGCAAATTTCATAGTGGTCATCACATTCTGCATGCTACGCGTCCTTAATTTATTGAAGTTCCGCAGAGCCCTGGCGTTAGCCGGGACCTCTATCCAAATTACCGGCTGACGCTCGTCCGCGCCAGTAACGATAAATGATAAGCCTGAAAAAAAGGCACATCAGCGGCTATTTTTTGTCGAACGGATTTTCGCCCGTGCGCATATTGAAGCGGATCGGCACTCCGGGAAGGTCAAACGCCTGACGCAAACTATTGGTCAGGTATTTGACATAAGAATTCGGAAGTGCT
>JANOKW010000298.1:0-5344 GCA_031419475.1 Hyphomicrobium sp.
GCCTCTACCCAACCTACGTTTCTTTGCTCGCCTACTCCGCCGCCGCACGCTGTTGGGGCGCGCCGGACTTATTCAAACTTGCCTTGTAATGTAACGGACCGCCGCGGAACGGCGCAAATCCAGTGCCGAAAATCATGCCGGCATCAACGAGATCGGCGTTAGCGACAACACCTTCATCCAGCGCCTTTTGGGCTTCCGTGACGATGGGTTCGACAAGTTCGCGCCCCAACTTTTCAAGGTCGGATTTGGAAAACTCTTGATTGCCCTTTACCGGCTTGCCGTCTTTCCAGACGTAGAAGCCCTCGCCCGTTTTCTTGCCCAGACGGCCGCTGGCGACAAGCCGCTCAAGACGCGAACCTTCCGTGCCACCGCCCCCTAAGATCTTCGCGACGTGCGCACACACATCAAGTCCCACGCTGTCGGCGAGTTCAATGGGCCCCATGGGCATGCCAAACGCGCGCACGGCCTCGTCGATCTTTTCCTTGTCTTCGCCCTTTTCCAAGCGCTCGAAAGCTTTGAACATATACGGTGTCAGCACCTTGTTGACGAGGAAGCCCGGCACGTCCTTGGTGATAAGCGGAAACTTGTCGATCGCGGTGACAAAGGCCGCGCCTTTCTTGACTTCATCTTCACGAGTCGATTTCCCCTGCACCACTTCAACAAGCGGCATCTGCGCCACGGGCGAGAAGAAGTGCAGGCCGATCAGCCGCCCCGGATCGTTGAGCGGCGCGGCAATATCCTCGAGTTTCAGCGAGGACGTGTTCGTTGCCATTATGGCACCCGGCTTGATCTTGGTTTCGAGATCGGCAAACAGCTTCTGCTTGATGTCGAGCCGCTCAACGATGGCTTCGATAATGACGTCGGCGCGGGCAATGCCTTTGCCTTCCGGATCGGCAATGAAGCGAGCGCGTGCGGCGTCGTTCAACGCTTTGGTCTTGAACTTGCGGCCAAAGAGTTTGCCTTGCGCCTTCACGCCTTTTTCGAGCTGTTCGGCGCTGATGTCTTGCAGCGTGACTTCCATGCCGGCGGCAACACACACGCCCGCGATATCGGCACCCATCGTGCCGGCGCCGATAACGTGAACACGTTGCGGTTTCCAGCCAAGACCCTTGGGCGCTTGTGCTTTCAAAAGCTCGGTCAAGCGAAACACGCGGCGCAGATTGCGCGAAGTGTCCGATACCATGAGCGGTGCGAAGGCTTTGGTCTCGGCCACTTTCAAGGCATCGAGATTGCCGCCGTGCTTTTCAAAGAGATCGATGAGGCGATAGGGCGCCGGATAATGGTCCTCGCGCGCTTTTTTCGCCACTTCCCCGCGCATCCTCTTGGCGAGGAACGAACGCGCCGGTTGTTTGGTGAGAAGTGCCTTGAACAAGCCGGCCGGTTGGGATTTTCGATTTTGCAGCACGGCCTTGCGCGCCGCCCAGCGGAGTTCCCCCGGGCTTGCGACAAGCTGATCAAAAAATCCGAGTGCCTTCGCAGCACTCGCCCTGATCATGCCGCCCGTCAGCATGTTCTGCATGGCGGCGATTGGACCCACCTGCTTGATTGAGCGCGCGGTGCCGTTGAACCCGGGGAAGATGCCGAGCTTCACTTCAGGGAAACCGATGCGGGTTGAATCATCGCGCGTACCGATGCGATAATGGCAAGCTAGGATTAGTTCCAACCCGCCACCGACACAAACGCCATGCACGGCCGCAACGACCGGTACGGGCAGGCGTTCGATCCGGTCCAGCATTGCATTTACCGGACCAAGGCTTTCCATCACTTGCGCTTCGGTTTCGAAACTTTCGAACTCGCGAATGTCGGCGCCGACGATAAAGCCCCTCTCCTTGCCTGAGAGAAGCACGAGCCCTTTGACGGTCTTGGCGCGGGCTTCAGCTTCGACGCGCTGGATAATGGCGGCCAGTTCTTCAATCGGGCGGCGCCCTAAAGAATTGGCACTCTCGCCTTCCCGGTCGAAAGTCGCCCACGCAATACCCTCGCCGTCGATGGACAAGCGCCAATCCTTGAGCCCCATTTCGTTGAGCGCCGTGTCTTTGAGAAGCGCCATGTCTTTGAGCGCCGTGTCTTTGAGCGCTGATGTCGCGTCCGTCATATCCAACCTCTAAATCTGCATCGCAGTCGTTTGCGTCATCTTATTCGGCGGGCACTTATTCTGCAGCAAGTGTACCGGCGCCACGCGCATTGTGTCCAATCTCAGCGTAGTTCGGCTTAAGCTCGGCTGGATCGAAGTGATCGACGGCGATGACCCGGGCCACCAGCGCTTCAACTTCCTTCAGGTCTTTAGACTCGGCTGCGGTTATGACGCCCGCTTTCACGGCATCGCCAAACCAATCGACGCCATGATAGCGGCGTACAATGCCATCGCGAATGGCCTTTTCCAGTTTTTTCTCGGCGGGCTCGGAGGCAATAACTCTTTGAAGCGTGACTTCCAAAAGCCCCGTCGGGTCATTGACGTCCTTTGAAATAAAGATATGCCGCGTTAGGCGGTCTCGCGCTTCGCCCGGCTCCAGCACATGTTTGGCGACTGCACGGCCGAGCGTGTCGGGCGCGGGCTTGTAGCGGCGACCCAAGGGAAACACGATTGCCCGCATCAAAGGCCGCGCTGCACGAACCGGGAAATTATCGATCACCCCGCCAAGCGCCACCTGAAAACGGTAGAGGCCGTTCATGGCCGCAAGTTCGACAATCTGATGATCGCCTTGCGGACGTTGATCGTCGTCGTAGCGCTTCAATACTGCGGCCAGCATGTAAAGTTCGGACAGCGCATCCGCCATACGGCCGGTGACTTTTTGCTTGGTTTTGAGCCCGCCGCCGAGCAACGCTACCGTCAGATCGGCGACAAACGCGAAAGAGCGCGAGGCCCGTGCCAGCTGCCGGTACCAGACCGACATGCGTTGCGCGTTATCGGGCGACGACGCGAATACACCGCCGGTGACGTTGTGAAAGAACGCGCCCGTCGCATTAGAAATCGAAAAGGCGATGTGCCCGCCGAACGCATCTTCGAATGCTGCAAGGCCGCGCGCGTGATCTTTGTCCTGCGCGGACTGCACTTCCTTGTAGAGAAAGGGGTGCGAGCGCAGCGCTCCTTGGGCAAATGTGATGAGGTTGCGCGTCAGAATGTTTGCGCCCTCAACCGTTATGCCGACTGGCACCATCTGATACGCCGATTGCAAGTAATTCGACGGCCCGTCGCAAATGGCGCGGCCGCCGTGAATATCCATGGCATCGTTCACGGTGCTGCGCAATTTTTCGGTCGTCTGGTATTTCATCAAGGCCGAAATGACCGATGGCTTCTCGCCGCGTGACACCATCGACGCCGTCATGGAGCGCGCGGCTTCATTAACGTAGGCCGTCTCGATAATGCGCACCAGCGGCTCTTCAATGCCTTCCATGCGCGAGATAGGCAGCCCGAATTGCTTGCGTATGCGCGCGTAGGCACTCGTTACGCGCAACATCATCTTGGCACCGGCTGTTGCCGACGAGGGCAGTGAAATCGCGCGCCCCGCCGAGAGACACTCCATCAGCATGCGCCAGCCGTTGCCGGTCATTTTCTCGCCACCGATGACCCAATCCATGGGAATGAAAACGTCCTTGCCCCAGTTGGGGCCATTGGGGAATGCTGCGCCCGACGGCAAGTGACGCCGCCCGATATTGACGCCTGGATGGTTGGCCGGAATGAGCGCCAGCGTAATGCCGACGTCCTCGCCCTTATTCAAAATATTCTCGGGATCGAACAGCCGGAACGCTAAGCCCACAAGCGTCGCCTTTGGCCCAAGCGTGATGTAGCGCTTGTCCCATGAGAGTCGGATGCCGAGCGTTTCCTTGCCCTCGTGCGTGCCGCGCATTACCGTGCCGATATCGCGCATCGTTGCCGCGTCGGACCCCGACGTCGGACCGGTCAACGAGAAACACGGAACTTCGAGGCCCTTGGCTAAGCGCGGCAAGTAATAATGTTTCTGGTGATCGGTGCCGTATTTCTCGATGAGTTCTCCAGGACCAAGCGAGTTCGGCACCATGACGATCGTCACAACATCGGGCGAGCGCGAGGCAATCTTGCCGAGGATGAGCGACTGCGCCTGGGCTGAAAATCCGAGACCGCCGTGCTCCTTGGAAATCAACATGCCGAGGAAGCCGTGTTTCTTCACGAAGTCCCAAATCGGTTCGGGAATTTCGCGGTGTGCATGACGGACGTTCCAGTCGCTGATCATGCGGCAAAGTTCGTCCACCGGCCCGTCGAGGAATGCCTCCTCCTCGGCCGTCAATTGTATCGGCGGAATAGCCTGCAGCTTGTTCCAATCGGGGGTGCCGGAAAACAACTCGGCATCGAAACCGACAGTGCCCGCTTCCAGCGCCTGCGCTTCGGTGTCCGAGACTTTCGGCAATATGCCTTTGACCATGGCAAAAGCCGGCTCAACAACGAACCGGCGCCGCAACGCGGGCACCGACAACAGGGCCAGCACCGTGAAAGGCAACCACGTCAGAAGGGCGGTCAAGATATTGCTGGTGCCACCACCAACGCCGCCGCTCAGTAGTCCCGAATGCCAAACCCAGGTGAGAAGTCCAACAGCCACCGCCCACGCCACCATCGGCGCCTTGCGCATGCCGAGCGCCAGAACCGCCCCAACGAGCAAAATCCAAAAAACGAAAGTTGCCATCGCGCGTCTCCACAATTGGCGTCGGACCCGGACACACTCCGGTTCCGCGTCACCTGGACCCCAGCCCAAGACCCAGACCTAAGGCCCAGGCCTAAGACCCAAACAAGCAAACGCACACGCGCCCTCAGATCGCCCCGCTAGTCTCGGGTACGCGGCCCTATCTAAACATGGTTTAAGGCCCGGCCGAAACCCTGCAATAGGGTTTGCCAACGCCGAAATGGGTGAGGATCAGGGCTTGCCAGCGGTTTCTGCCGGTTTAGCGAACATATCGGCGACAAAAGTCTCGTACCATCCGGCACTTTCGTTGAATGTCTCAAGGCGTTGATCTGCCGTCTCGCCAGCTTTCGAGACGAAGCTACCAGAGGCTTCGAGAAAAGCTTTGCCGTCTTTTTGGGCCGGCACGTAGTCAGCGCCGATCTTGGCACTATTTCCGGGTGCAACCATCGACCAGCAGGTATTGCGATATTTGCCGGGTGTGCGCGGACGCTGCGCGAGATCGGCGGCGATATCGGCGGCAACGACGCTGGCTTGGCTCGATGCCGTGAAAGCGGATTTCGGCATCTCGGCGGCAATGGCCGCGTCACCCAGCACGTAAACGTCCTTCGCTTTCGTGGACGTGAAGTTCTCCGGATTGACCGGGCACCAGTCGCCATCCGTGCAACCGGCTGTCGCGGCAATCGCGCCCG
>JANOKW010000299.1:0-3925 GCA_031419475.1 Hyphomicrobium sp.
AGGTCGCCGAAATTAGCCTCCGAGAGGCCCTTCTGGAATTGAACCCGATTGCGTGCCATGCCACATCTCCTTGCGAAGACGTCAGAAATCGAAGATTCGCGTGGCCAGAAAATGGCTGACTATGGTGCGTAATCAGGTAAAGTTTTAGGCAATCTCTTTGCTGTTTATTGCCCAGACCAGCAATTTGGGCTCAATCGAGCTTAATAGTCCGTATTTTTGACCCCCCGTTACTATTCTTTTACTATATCTATTTAGTCGGCCTTTATTCATCTGCGGTATCTGTTGGGCAACCCGGAATAATCGGGACAAGTCGTCATAACAGGTAATGAGGCAGGGTCATGAGTATTGCATTGGATATGGCGCGCCAGAAAGCGCCAGCACAGGACGAAACGTTCCGCACGGAATATCTTCAGGCTCTGCGCCTGATCGAGCGGCTCCATCGTCTTCTTCTCGACGTTATCAAAGATGAGTTCGACCGTCAGGGCGAAGCCGAGTTGAACAGCGTGCAAGCGCTGCTACTTTACAACATCGGTGACAGCGAATTGACGGCCGGCGAACTGAAGTCGCGCGGCTATTACTTGGGGTCGAACGTTTCTTACAACCTCAAGAAGCTCGTCGACATGGGCTACATTCACTACAAACGTTCCGATACCGATCGCCGCTCGGTACGCGTCAGCCTGACCGATAAGGGCATGGCGGCATGCGACATCGTGCATAAACTCTATCACCGCCAGCTCGGCTCGGTTCAGGCCGTCGGCGAAATCTCGGGCGATGACTTCAAGGGCTTGAATAAGGCACTTGTGCGTCTGGAGCGCTTTTGGTCCGACCAGATCCGCTACAGGCTGTAAAGCTGGCGACCAGTGCGAGGCTCCAACCAGTGCTGGTTCCAAATTAGACTGCTGGAAGGCAGTTTCGGCGCGGTCGATGCAAGGTCATCCGGGAAACCGGGTGGCCTTTCGCTTATTTTGGGCGACTGTCAACTGTGGCCCGCTGAACGCGGTGCAGCAAATTTCAGGCTTAAGGCGCGCTTGGGGCTCGCAGGCGCGGCCTGGCGATTCTATACGTTCTGGCACGAAAACCGGGTGGGCCGGAGAGGCACACCTCAATAACTTTTGATGCGATGGCAACCTTTGGTTAAGGGTTTTCGCGCAGCCCTAGAGCCCTCGGGATTTTTGGGTTTCGCGTGTGGCCAAAATCGGGTGATACCGGATGCCAGGAAAGATTGCGCACGACATGATGATGATTACTTCCGCGTTGCGCCGCAGAGCCTTCGAACACATCGCGGCTCTTGTTGTGGGCGCCGTTCTCGCCGCGCCGGCACTTTTTATGCCGGGCCGTGCCCTGGCTCAGGAAAACACTGCTTATTATAATCCTTTCGGCGACGCGGTGCCGGGCTCCAGTTCCACCTACGACCGCGAGTTCATTCGCGAGTGGGAAGCGAACCCGCCCAAGGGTTTTGCAACGCTTTCAAAATCCAACGTCGAACCGACCAAAGCAGCGATCAAAATCTTTTCGGACATCGTGGCGCAAGGCGGGTGGGCGCCGGTTCCCGATATCCAGTTGCAGGCTGGCGCCAAGGATCCAGCTGTCGCTCTGCTGCGCACACGGCTTTCAATTTCTGGCGACTACAAGGATGAAAACGACGGTTCGGCCTCGTTCGATCTCGAACTCGAAAAAGCGGTTAAGCGTTTCCAGGCGTCGAATGGTTTAACGCCGACGGGCATCGTCGATAAACGCACGATTGCAGCGCTGAACGTTCCAGCAATCGCCCGCTTGAAGCAGTTAAAGACTAACCTCGGCCGCCTGCAAGAACTCGCCGGTTCGACGAGCAAAAAATACCTAATGGTGAATATTCCGTCCGCCCATATTGAGGCGGTCGAAAACGGGCAGATCGTGGCGCGTTACGCGGGCGTCGTTGGCAAGATAGACCGGCCGACGCCGCTCCTTCGTTCGTCCATCACCGATCTCAACTTCAATCCGATGTGGCGCATGCCGCCGACCGTCGAAGCGGAAGACCTGATCCCGCGCGGGCGCGAGATGCAGAAAAAGGGGCAGAACGTGCTCCACAAGTTCCACATCGATGCCTACAGCGGCTCGGGCAAGAAAGTTGATCCCGACAAGATCGATTGGAACAAGGTTTCGCCGGGCACCTACACCTACAGCCAGCAACCGGGCAAAGATAACCCCATGGGCTTTCTGAAGATCAACTTCGCTAGCGCCCACTCGGTTTACATGCACGACACCCCGTCCGAGACCATTTTCGGCCGCAACTTCCGTTCGGCAAGCTCGGGGTGCGTGCGCGTACACAATATCGAGCACCTCGCCGCCTGGTTGCTTGCTGGCAACGGCGACTGGAGTGACGACCGGGTTGAAGAGATGAAGCAATCGGGCAAGCGGCTCGACGTGCGGCTGAAGAAGCCGGTGCCGTTGCACTTCGTTTATGTCACCGCCTGGGCAACCTCCGATGGTGTCGTGCAGTTCCGGCGCGACCTCTACCAGCGCGATGGTATCGGCGCGGTCGCCGCTAACTACTGAGCTTGGTAAATGCCCCACCAGCGCGGTGGTGATAGCTTGCCGATAGCTTGCCTTATTTGATATCGGCATGATGAGGCAGTATATCTCATTGGAGGACATCAGACGCAGTGCGTTGTTGCATGATTACTCTGAAGTTTGCAAACCGCGTTGCCCAAGGGAAATATCCAATTGACGACGCATAAAACAACTAGCTCTGCCGACACGCCCGCCGATCTGTTGCGGCTTGATAACCAGCTTTGCTTCGCCCTCTACGCTGCTACGCGCGCCATCACAAAAACCTATCGTGAGAAGCTAGAGCCTATCGGGCTAACGTATCCCCAATACCTTGTTTTGCTAGTTTTGTGGGAGCGTGAGGATGTGACGGTTTCGGAAATCGGTCAGAAGCTGTTCCTCGATTCAGGCACACTTACGTCGCTGATAAAGCGGCTTGAGAGCATGGGGCTCGTGAACCGGAAGCGCGGCACCGACGACGAGCGCGAGGTGAGGGTCACGCTGACACAACAAGGAAACAATCTGAAGTCCGGCGTGCTCGATGCACGCCTTTTTGTAGCGTGCCGGCTCGGTATGACCGAGCCTGAAATCTTAAATTTGCGTAGCGATCTCATGGCCATGATCGGCCGTCTTGGCAGCGATTGTCTTTCGGACGCGGCCGAATAAAGACGCCGGTTCCTACAGCCCGAACATCCATTTCATGCAAGGAAATGTTCTATCAGCTCGGCGTGCCGGAAAAGGAAATCGGTGAACTCTTGGCAACGTATTGATTTTATGGGGTGTTTCTGTTGGATCACGCGCATTGTAAGGCAATAATCGGGCCTTGCGGGCGTTGTCCGGTTAGACATCGATTTCGAGTAACGCTCGCTCCGGCCGAACAGGGCCTACATCGCCTCGAAATTGCCTGACGCTGCGCCGACAAGTGGAAAATCCTTGCGGGGTAGCCGCGCGCGACGAAACAACGCTTTGATCCGGATCGAACCCGAGAGATAAATGCGTCGAACGAGTCCTCGGGAGTGTACAGCGCTTCATGAATTACCAGCAGAAGCTGAATGACGCCCTGGAGGCGGTCAAACGGGAAGGGCGTTATCGGGTTTTCGCCGATCTGAGGCGCCACCGCGGCGACTTTCCGAAAGCCGATTTCGTACATGCCAGCGCCAGCCGGCCGATTACGGTGTGGTGTTCCAACGACTATCTCGGGATGGGCCAGCACCCGGACGTGATCGCTGCCATGCACGAAGCGATCGATTGCGTCGGCGCCGGTTCCGGCGGCACCCGCAACATTTCCGGCACCACCCATTATCACGTTGAACACGAAGCCGAACTTGCCGATCTTCACGGCAAGGAAGGCGCGCTTCTGTTCACATCGGCTTATGTCGCCAACGAGGCGGCGTTATCG
>JANOKW010000300.1:0-8913 GCA_031419475.1 Hyphomicrobium sp.
GTCGCCCGCGTGTTTGGCATTCCCGGAAACCGCGCGCGCTGAAACGCGGCAGCGCGGTTATCCAGGATCACGTCGCAATCGGCATTTAAGGATCGTCATCCCGGCGCTAGAGCAGTGCACGCACTGCTTCAGGTCTCCGGCCGGGACCCACGACAAGGGTCGGCATGCGCGATGATTGAAGCATACGGCGGCGTTTGAGGCACGAAGAAGGGCGTCATTAGGAACGCACACTGCACTTGTGCGGGCCGTAATGCGCCGCATGGATTAGAGCACTGGCGTTTGAGGCATGGCGCCGCTGCGCGTTTCGTGCGTGAGGCCCGGTGCATTTCGCCGAGGCCGAGTGAAGAGCGGCCTCGCCTAATGGCACCCTACGATTCATCGTTATGCTGGTGCGGACTACGCGAGCTGCGTGCTATGTGAGTTACACTGCGAAGGGAGCCTTCATGTCGGACACTCCATGGTTTGTGCAGCCTATTGCAACTCTTGTTGCCTCGTTCACTGGTGCAGGGTTTGCTTTTCTGTTGGCAGAAAGGCGCCTCAAGCGTGAAGAGACGAATCGACAAATCGCTGCTGTCAATCGCGCCGTAATTGTACTGTTTAGTATGCACAGCAACCTCGAAAACTACAGGAAGGAAGTCACTGAAAATTTTGTCCAGAGAGATGATGCTTGGCTCAACGCACCGGTGGTTCCGGCAAAGGTTTGGAACTCAGTTCGATTCGACGGCGACGCACTCGCGTTTCTGCTGCAGAAAAAACAACCCAACTTATATACTGAGTTACTGCTGTGTGAGTGCAATTTTGAAGAGATATATCAGCTGATCCAAAAACGAGACGACATCTTGCTAAAGCAAGCGCATCCTGCTCTAAAAAAATTTCTCGGTCGTCCGGTGCCTGAAGACGAGGTACATGAAGCTGTTGGGCAGCATGTGGCACAGCAACTCAAACAACTCTGGGACGGGATCAACAAACGGCTCCTCGAACAGATAAAAACCACCAAAAATCTGCACGACAAACTGAGAGATGCGGCTGTGCAAATTCATCCTGGCCGATTACCGGTGAAGGGTGTGTTCTTCGACTAGAACATCAAAATCACCCACTATGTTAGTCCGTGCCGGGCCTCAAGAATTGGCGAATTCGTCTAAACATACTTGCCCCATATGTTTGAAAACCCACCCCTCACCCTTCCTTCATCCCATGCGCAATCACCTTCTTCCTCAAACTCGGAAGCGCTTGACCTGGAAGATCGCGCCGCTTGACCCAGCGGCAGCGATCGGCCTCCGCCCAAAATGTCAAACTCACATCTTCCGGCACAAGCGCGCGATAGACTTTCAACTCCAATCGGAAATGCGTGAAGACATGCACGACGGTTCCCGGCACTTGCCACCAGTTGGCCGTCACGGGCGCACCGCGAAGTGCTTGCTTCGCGGGCGGCACATCATCACCCCACGGCGTTGACGGCACTTCCAGCATTCCACCGAGCAATCCCGCTTCCGCGCGCTGACGCAACAACACGCAGCCATCCTCGCGCAAAGTCAGAAACGCAAAACCATGCCGCACAGGGCGTTCCGCTTTGCCAAGCCTGTAGGGAATAACGTCCTCAAGCCCAGCTGCGTGGCTCGCGCAATCCTGTTGAAGCGGACACATCAAACACGATGGGCGCTTGGGCGTGCAAACTTGCGAACCCAGATCCATCATCGCTTGCGCGAAGTCGCCCGCTCGCCTTGAAGGAGTCAAAGTTCCCGCAAGGCGTTTGATCTCGCGCTTCGACGTTGGCAGTGGCTGGCGCACGGAAAAAAGTCGCGACACCACGCGCTCGATGTTGCCGTCAACCGGCGTTGCTTTCTGTCCGAACGCAATCGCGGCAATGGCGGCCGCCGTATAAGGTCCAATACCCGGCAGCTCAAGCAGCGCGTCTTCGTTCGCCGGAAAAACGCCGCCGTGATCTCGCACCACCGCGTCCGCGCATTTCTTCAAATTCCGTGCGCGCGAATAATAACCGAGGCCCGCCCACATCTGCAGCACTTCTTCTTGGCTGGCAGCAGCCAACGCTTCAACCGTCGGCCAGCGCGCGGTGAACTTCTCAAAATAGGGAATGACGGCCTTCACGGTCGTCTGCTGCAGCATGATTTCCGAAAGCCACACGCGATACGGGTCGGCCTTCTTGCGCCGCCCATAGCGCCACGGCAAATGACGGCGCTCGGCGTCGTACCACGCAAGCAGCGCCGACACGGTTTCAGCTCCCGCGGGCCGCAGCGGCAAGTTTCGCTGCTTGAGTTTCTGTCCACCCTCTTTTAAGGCTGGTAAGGCTGGCGCGCCCACGGCGTTTCTCCGCTCAATCCCCTGTGAATTTTCCAGAATGCGACTTTCGAATCGACTGTGCGAGGATAAGGCTCCAAAGTCGCGCGACAACTCACAACCTGTGGCCCAAAACACGATGCTGACAAGAAAACGCCCCGGGGACGCCCGTCCGCTCCCCCCGGATCAACGGCGCAAGACCAATAGCTATGTGCGCGCGGCGGGGAGTTTCGTGCCGAAAATTGCCGCCAAGGCATTTGAGAAATTCGGCTTCCACTCGGCCGAGATCATGACCGATTGGGCCCGCATCATCGGCGCCGACATTGCCAAATACACCGAACCCGAACGGCTGAAATGGCCGCGCACCTATTCCTCGGGCGAAACATTGGCAGATGGACGCGACGCCCGGCCCGGTGGCACGCTGATCTTGCGCGTCGATCCCTCTCGCGCACTCGACGTCGAATACAAAGCGGCTGAAATCATGGACCGCATCAACCGCTATTTCGGCTACCGGGCCATCGAAACTCTGAAAATCATCCAGGCTCCGCTGAAAAAAGCCGCCGCCACTGCCAGACCCATCGCGCCCGATGCCACCACACCGCCGCCCCCGATGGCTCACCCAGTTGACGGTTCAGCCCTGGATGACGTCCTCAAGTCTGCCCTGACCGAACTCTGGTCCAGCGTTCAGCGGGACAAACTAACGCGTTAATATTTAGCAACAAAGCCGCCATTCAGTTGCCATTCAGAGCGGATTTGCCTTAATCAGGCAGACGTTCCATGTTAGGCGGGACAAAATGGCGGATACGCCCGCCCGTGCCCACACCCGTGCCCTCGTGAAGGCGCGCGTAAAGGCGCATGAGATGCCTTGAGAGGAGTTACCCGTGCTGGATTTGACTCCGTTGTTTCGCCCTAACCTTTGGACCCGCCGCGCCGCGTTTGGCGCAGCATTGAGTGTTGCCGCTGGTGGCACGCTTCTGGCGCTCAGTTCCGGACTGTCGGTCGCCCAGCAAAAAAAGGGCCCGGCCGAAGTTCCCGTCGAAGAACTGATGAAAGTGGGCGATCTCGCGGAAACAGCAATCGGTGCGGCCGACGCCAAGATCACTGTCGTTGAGTACGGCTCGATGACGTGCGGTCACTGCGCCAACTTTTCAACCAAGGTGTTCCCCGAACTTAAGACGAAATACATCGACACCAACAAAGTCCGCTTCGTGTTCCGCGAGTTCCCGCTCGATAACCTCGCGGCCGCTGCGTCCATGCTGGCGCGTTGCGCTGGCGGCGACAAAACCTTCCCGATGGTCGAAACACTCTATGAAAAGCAGGCCGACTGGGCCTTCACGAACGGCAACCCTGTGCCGAAACTGTTCGATATCGCCAAGCAGGCGGGATTTACGCAAGAAAGTTTCGACAAGTGCCTGACGGATCAGAAGCTGCTCGAACAGATTACCGCCCAGCGCACGTCGGCCTCCGATAAATTCGGCGTCAGTTCCACGCCGACCTTCTTCGTCAACGGCAAGCGTTTGCAGGAAGCGCCAACGCTTGCCGCGTTCGAGAAGATGATCGAACCGCTGCTGAAGTAAGCGGGATCTCGTTGTGAAAATCGCCATACGCGCTGCAGTGCTGGGACTACTCTTCGCAGTCTCCGGCTGCGGCGCGAATGGTTTGCCGCCAACCGCCTCCGTCAGCAAAGACCGCACGGCGGGCGGCGCATTCGACGTTGCCAGTACGGAAAACAAAGCCGAAAACAAAGACGGCTTGCCCGCGCCTTTTGGCGACTCGGCGACGGCCACCCCTCCCGGCGGGCGCGAAATCATCGCCAAGCCAACGATCGCCGACATCATGGCGCCGAGCCCGTTGCCAGAAATGTCTTTCGGCAGCGCGACCGCCCCGGTCACGATCATCCAATATGCGTCGATGACCTGCCCGCACTGCCGGCGCTTTCACGCCGACACATTCCCAGATTTCAAACGCACCTACATCGACACGGGTAAGGTGCGCTATATCTTGAGAGAATTTCCAATCGGTAAGGCTTCGGGCATGTCCACGATCGCTCTCCGGTGCGCTCCCACCGACAAGTATTTGGCCCTCTACGGCAAGTTCATGGAGCAGCAGCCCAGTTGGGTGGCACAAGAGGTGAAGCGCGACGCTATTTTTACTGTCGCACAACAGGTGGGGATGACGCGCCCTCAGTTTGACGCCTGCGTCGAGAATCACTCCATGATCGAAAATCTGAAGTGGGTCAAAGAGCGTGGGCGCAAGCTCGGCATCATCGGAACGCCGAACTTCTTCGTTGGCGAAAGTCTCGTCAAAAGCGTGCTGACCATGGCAGAGATCCGCGCGCTCGTTGAGCCGCAGCTCTTGGGTCACGCAGCAACAGCGGTTGCCAATCCGGCGCCGCGCTGACGAGCGGCCAGCAGCTCCCGCGCCGGCCACCCCTTCGCCGTGCGCGCGTACTCGGATTTCGGGTCTGGGAATTCTAGGATTGTTGTTATGAAAATTACGCGGCTGAGACTTCTCGGGTTCAAATCATTCGTTGAACCAACCGAACTCGTCATCGAGCCCGGCTTAACTGGCGTCGTTGGCCCCAACGGCTGCGGCAAGTCGAACCTGCTTGAAGCGCTCCGCTGGGTCATGGGCGAATCGTCCCACAAGTCCATGCGTGCCGCCGCCATGGACGACGTCATTTTTTCCGGCACCACCACGCGGCCCGAGCGCAATAGGGCCGAAGTGACCATGTTCCTCGACAATAGCGAACGTTTGGTGCCGGCTGAATTCAATGGCGATGATGTGCTGGAAATCACCCGCCGCATCGAGCGCGACTCAGGCTCTGCTTATCGCATCAACGGCAAAGAAGTGCGCGCGCGCGACGTCAAGGTCTTATTCGAAGACGCGGCAACCGGCGCCCGCTCGCCAGCCCTCGTGCGCCAGGGACAGATCGGCGAACTCGTCAACGCCAAACCCGAACAGCGCCGCCGCATTCTCGAAGACGCGGCTGGTATCGCCGGCCTTCACACGCGCCGCCACGAAGCAGAATTGCGCCTCAAAGCGGCTGAAGGCAACCTTGAACGGCTGAACGATATTCTCGGCCAAATGAACAGCCAGGCCGAAGCCCTAAAGCGGCAAGCACGCCAAGCCCGCCGCTACAAAGAAATCTCCGGCGAAATCAAGAAAGGCGAAGCCCTGCTTCTGCATCTTGCCTGGAACGAAGCTCAGTTGGCCGTGACGACCGAAGAAACCGCACTCGAGAATGCACAGACGCGTTTAGCAACTGCAACTGACTCCGAAGCCAAAGCTTTCAACGCCGAAGTGCGTCTGGCCGAAACCGTGCCGCCGTTGCGCGAAGCCGAGGTTACGAAAGCCGCCATTGTTGCGCGCTTCAAAATCGAACAGGAAATCCTTGATCGCGAAGCCGAGCGTTCCGCTAACCGAGCGCGCGAATTAGAGGCCCGCGTCAAGCAGCTTGAAACGGATCTCACGCGCGAAAACGGATTCATCACCGAAGCCAAGGAAACGCTGCTGCGCCTTGAAGCCGATCTCGAGGCTCAAAAGCAGGCCGAAGCGGGCGCCGGTGCCGAAGAAGAAAAAGCCCGTGTTTCTGCGGAACAAGCCGACAAGCAGCGATCGGAAGCAGATGCCCGCTTTGCCGAAATCACCCACAAAGCCGCCGAAGCGCGCGCCAAACTTCGCAGCCTCGAATCCGCGCTGACCGAGCGTAAAGACCTCGTTGCGAAAATTACGCGCCAGCTTTTAGGCCTCGATACGCAGATCCGCGATATCCAATCGCTGGCGCCTGAATCTGAAAAACTAACCGGCATATCCGAGGCCGGCCAGCGCCTTGCGGCCGAGATCACCGAGATTGAAGCCAAAGCCATCGCAGCGGAAGAGACGTCGAAGACCGCGCAAGCCGAAGCGCGTGTCCGGCGCGACGAAGCAGCACGCGTTAGGCTTGCCGCAAACGCGTTTTCGACCGAGCGCGAGACAATCGCAAAATTGTTTGTGCCCGCAAACGACGGCGATTTCCCGCCCGTTGTCGATCAGATCCGCGTCGCGCCCGGCTATGAAACGGCGCTCGGCGCGGCGCTCGGCGACGACCTCGACGCACCGGTCTCAACGGACGCCAGCATTCATTGGCGCCACCTCGACGTCAGCTATGAGGATCACGCGCTCCCCGCCGACGCCGAACCCCTTGTCATGCACGTTGAAGCGCCGGGCGAACTGGCGCGCCGCTTGCGCCAAATCGGCGTGGTGGATCGTGCTCAAGGGCCGCGCCTGCAACCGCATTTAAAACCCGGCCAGCGCCTCGTGTCGCGCGAAGGCGATCTCTGGCGTTGGGATGGATTCGTTGCTGCCGCCGATGGGGTCACACCCGCCGCCCAGCGCTTGGCTCAGAAAAACCGCCTGCTCGAACTCGATCGCAGGGCGGCCGAAGTTTTAGCCCAAGCCAAAGACACCATCTATGCTGAAAAAGCAGCGAGCGAAGCGGCCGTGCGCGCCGAAACCGAAGAACGCCGTTTGCGCCAGCTTTGGCGCGAAAAGCAATCGGAGCTCGCGAAAACCCGCGAGCAATTGACCGTCCTCGAACGCCAATCCCGCGAAAGCGAGACGCGCCTTGCCTCTGTCAGCGCCCAGCGTTCGCGTGCCGACGAAGAATTGACATTTGCCCAATCGCGTCATGTCGAAATCGAAGCCCAGATCGTCACCATGAGCGAGGGCGAAGATCTCGAACCGCAGCTGAAGGATGCGCAAGTTCAAGCCGAAGCCTCCCGCAAAGCCGTATCGGAAGCGCGCGTGCTCGTCGCCACACTGGACCGCGACCGGCAGATCCGCGCCGAACGCTTGCGCCACGTCACAGCCGACATCTCCCGCTGGCAATCGCGCCGCGACAGCGCCGCGACCCAGGTCTCAACGCTAACCGAGAGGCTCACCGAAGCACGCGGCGAACTGCAAACGTTTGCCGAACTTCCTGCAAAAATAGCCAAGCAGCGCGATACGCTCCTTTCCGAACTCGCGCGCGCCGACAGCGAACGCCAAGCGGCCGCCGACAAACTTGCAGAGGCCGAAAACGCCGTCCGCACTGCCACGCAAGCTCTCAGAACCGCACAATCGGATGTCTCTAGCGCACGCGAAGCCAAAGCTCGCATCGAAACACGGCTCGACAGCGCGCGTATACGCCGCCAGGAAGACGCCCGCAAAATTCGCGAAACTTTCGAAATCGCACCCGAAGATTGCTTGAAGCTGGCAGCTGTCGAAGCGGGGAGCGCGCTTCCCCCGCTCGTGGATGTCGACCGCAATCTGACGCGCCTCAAAGGTGACCGCGAGCGCTTGGGCGGCGTCAACCTGCAAGCCGACGAAGATCTGACCGCGCTGACAACACAGCTCGACGGCATGACGAAGGAACGCACCGACGTCGATCAGGCGATCGCCAAGCTGCGCGGCGCCATCAATCAATTAAACAAGGAAGGCAAAGTCCGCCTCGACGAAGCCTTCAAAACCGTCAACGGCCATTTCGAGCGCCTGTTCACACATCTTTTCGGTGGCGGCGAAGCTCGCCTCGAAATGATCGAGAGTCCGGAAGACCCGCTCGAAGGCGGTCTCGAAATCATCGCCAAGCCGCCCGGCAAAAAGCCGGCAACCTTGTCGCTTCTATCGGGCGGCGAGCAGACGCTGACAGCGCTGTCGCTGATCTTCGCCGTGTTCCTGACCAACCCGTCGCCGATCTGCGTTCTCGACGAAGTCGATGCGCCCTTGGACGATGCCAATACCGAGCGCTTCTGCCGCCTCATGGAACAGATGTCAGCCGAAACCGCGACGCGCTTCCTAGTCATCACCCACCACCCGCTGACCATGTCGCGCATGGACCGGCTGTTCGGTGTCACAATGGCCGAAAAAGGCATCTCGCAGCTCGTTTCCGTCGATCTGCAAACAGCGCAGAGTTTCAGAGAGGCGGTTTAACTCCGGCCCTTCCAAAAGGACCGCCCCTGCTTCGTTTCGCCGTACCCGCGTGAGGCCCGGCAAGGGGGGTGGTTTCCTTGACACCCCCTCCCCCCGAAACTATGGTGCCGCCCGTCGGTTAACTCCGGCGCGTCAGGATTCCCGCAAGCTTCGGACGGATGTGAGCCATGTCTGGTGACGGCACCAATGATACGAGGGGCCAAGACCAGGATCGTGGCCTAATCAGTCCGCAAGACCGCGAAGCGATCCGGCAGCGTTCCTCCGAAATCGGTTCCAAGCTCGACGCTATTGAAGCGCGCAAGCCCAAGACTGCCTCGGACGAAGACCGCCGCCGCGGAGCCGCGTTTGGCCGGGCATTTCAATTTGCCGCCGAACTCGTGGTGGGTGTTGGCGTTGGCGGATTTATCGGCTGGGCGCTCGACCGCCAATTCGGTACGAAGCCGTGGTTATTGGTTTTATTTGGGTTTTTCGGTTTCGCTGCAGGGTTCTTGAACCTGGTGCGCGCAGCCAAAAAGGCCCAAGCGGAGAATGCGGCTCAAGGGCCCATTCCATCCGTTCCAGACGACGATGACGAGACGTAGGGGGATAGCCTGTGGCTGCAGAAGGCGAACATGGGGGCAAACATAGCCCTCTCGAACAGTTTGAGATCAAGCCGCTCGTTGATCTGAA
>JANOKW010000301.1:0-8704 GCA_031419475.1 Hyphomicrobium sp.
CCCACGCACTGCGCGCCGATAAGCTTGTCGCTGAGGAAATTGAGCTTCAGGTACTTCCAGTTCTTCTGATCCGTCATGCTCGAGGTTTTGCCCTCGGGCGAACCCTGCCACAGACCAAACGACGACGAGATGAGGCCCATGGTGTCGAGTACGTTCATGTTAAGCGAACCGCGGTGCGCCGTTTTCTGGCCCGCCATGTTCTGACCAGCGAGACGTCCGTGTTCAACCGCAACGGGTTGAATGGCGAGCATGTCAGGCTTGCCGGTCGAGATATCGACGCCCTCGCAGCAATCACCCGCCGCGAAGATATCGCGCACTGTCGTCTCGAGGTGTTGATTGACGGCGATGCCGGCGCCGACCTTGGCGCCAGTGCCAGCAAGGATGCCGGTGTTGGAGCGCACGCCAGCCGCGAGCACGACGAGTGTTGCCGGGATTGTGTCGCCATTCGACAATCCGACCGTCAGCTTGGAGGCGCCAACACCGCTGCCATTCGAAATTCTTTCGACCTTGGTGTTGGTCAGAACGCGCACTCCGTGTTCCGTGCACCAGCGTCCGAGCATCCCGCCCGCCGTCTCGTCCATCATGCGCGCGACCATGCGCGGGGCGATTTCCACAACCGTCAGCTGCGCGCCGGTTTTATGCAGCGCTTCGAGGACGATGGAACCGATGAAGCCCGCGCCGACCAGCACGACGGGTGTGCCCTTGCCAACGAGCTTGGCGATCGCGCGTGCGTCGCTCAGTGTCCAGCAGGTGTGAACGCCGGGAAGATCAGCGCCTTCCATGCGCGGAATGATGGGCGTCGCGCCGGTTGCGAGCAAAAGCTTGTCATAAGCGATAGGCTCGATGTTTGAGGTCCACAGCTGCTTCTTCGTGGCGTCGATGCCAGCGATGCGCGCTTGTTTGTAGTCGATGCCGAGACCGTCGTAGTGCCCATCGGATTGGCGCAGGTATGTGCCCTTCTCCTGAATGTCGCCGTGCAGGAGATAAGGGATCGCCATGCGCGAATAGGGTGGCTCGCCCTCGCCGCCGATCATGGTGATTTTTGAATTCTTGCAGATGCTGCGGATGGTTTCAGCGGCGGTAACCCCGGCAGGGCCCGATCCAACGATAACGTGGTGCATCACTATTCTCCGGTTATTCGGATCCCGACAACGAAAAGCCCACCCGAATTTTCACTCAGGTGGGCCCCCTATTCAAGCGATCAAAGCCCATTTCCGGCGCTTCGCGCCTCAACTTAGAGCGCGAGCTTCGACAGCGTTTCGTTTGTCGGCACACCTTCATTGGTCCAGCCGCGAAGCTGATAGTACTCGGGCAACATTTTTTCGAGGCCGCTGACGAGACCCTTGGCAGGGCCCGTCGTTGCTGCTTCCTTGAGGAGGCGCGGCGGCAGCGTGTCGTCCTTATGCGTGAACCCTGCCCGGTTATTAAAGATGCGCTCCATGTTCCAGATGCGCTCTCCCGTTTCGAGCAGCTTTTCAGGGGTCCAGTTGCCCTCGCAAGCGGCGTCGATCTGAGGCGCGATGTCGTTGAGTGTCCATGCAAACGTCGTGAACACGCACAAACCCGAAGAGTCGACCGCAGCGGTCGCATCCTGGAAGGCCTTGACGAGAGCTGGCTTGCCGTCCGTGGTCAATGGATCGGTCTTGACCGGAATGCCGAGGATTTCGGACGACACCGTGTACGAACGCAAATGGCAGGCGCCACGGTTTGACGTTGCATAGGTGAGACCCATGCCCTGAATGCCGCGCGAGTCGTAGGCCGGGAATTCCTGGCCCTTGACGGTCATGGAGAGATCGGGACGGCCGTACTTGGAGCACAGACGCAACGAACCAAGACCTAGCTCCTTGCCGAAACCTTTGCCTTCGCCCGTCAATTCCGCGCAGGCAACAAGCGCTTCAGCAGAACCAAATTTGAGATCGATGCCACCCGTTGTTTCTTTGGTGATGAGACCGAGCTCATAAAGCTCCATGGCCGCTGAAACAGTCGCGCCAAACGTGATCGGATCGAAGCCCTGCTCGTTGCACAGGAAGTTGACGTAGGTCAGTGCTTCGAGATCGTTGACGCCGGTGTTGGAACCGAGGGCCCAAGCGGCTTCGTATTCGAGACCGCCGGACGCTTTCCAGTACTGCGGCTTGTTCTTGATGGTGAAGTGGTTCTCGTCGATCTTCGAGATACGGCCGCAGGCGATGGTGCATCCGAAGCACGCTTGGTTGGTCAGCAAGTTCTTCTTGCCGTCCGACTTGCGCGGCGTGCTCATTGCCTCAGCCGAGATGTCGTGCGCGCCTTCAAACTGCACTTCGCGATGGTTGCGCGTCGGCAAGGCACCCGCTTCGTTGATGACGTTCATCAGCACTTGCGTGCCGTAGGCTGGCAGCCCCTGACCAGTGACGGCGTTGGCCTGCAGTACTTTCTTCGCAGCATTTGTCGCCGCCATAAAGGCCTTGCCGTCTTTCACTTTGACGCCGCCCGTGCCGCGTACGGCAATGGCCTTGACGTTTTTGGAACCCATCACGGCGCCAACGCCCGAACGTCCGGCTGCACGGTGGAGATCGTTGACGACGGCGGCGTAATAGACTTGGTTCTCGCCGGCAAGACCGATGCTGGCCACGTGCAGCATTGGATCTTGATGCTCTTTTTTGATCCACTCTTCGGTGTGCCAGACGCTGTTGCCCCAGATGGCGGACGCGTCCTTGATCTCGCATTTGTCGTCAATGATCGAGATGTAAACGGGCTTGGGCGATTTGCCCTCAAGGATGATCATATCCCAGCCGGCGAACTTCAACTCAGCGCCGAAGTAGCCGCCCGAGTTCGAGCAGGCAATGGCGTTGGTCAGCGGACCCTTGGTGACGACCGAGTAGCGGCCGCCGGTTGAGGCTGCCGTACCCGTTAGCGGGCCGGTTGCGTAAATGATCTTATTGCCAGGACCGAGCGGATCACACTTAGGGTCGATCTCTTCGATCAAATACTTGGACGCGAGGCCGCGCTGGCCCAGATACTTCTGCGCCCATTCCATATTCAGCGGCTCCGATTTCACGGTACCACTCGTCAGATTGATCCTTAGGATCTTACGTGCCCAGGCCATCGAGATCTCCTTTAGGTCGTTTAACCGCGTCTGTTCAGGCCATACGGCCACAGAAGACAGAGCGGTTTTGGTTTCATAGCCTCGTTGATCAACTGGCCGCTGCGAACCTTTAAGATCCGCGGTGGCCGTCGGCGCTTAGTGTTTGGCGACGGGCGCGTTCGTATTCGTGCGGTCGGCCGAAGCGCCAGCCTTGCCCGCCCACATCTTCATCTTGTCGAAGCCGGTCTGTTCTACGTCTTGATAGGTGATTGCGCCGGTCGGGCAGGCGTCCGAACAAGCCGGGCTACCCTGGCACAGGTCGCACTTGATCACTTTGCCGGTTGATGCGTTATAGTTGATCGTGCCGAACGGACAGGCGATCGTGCACACCTTGCATCCGACGCAGAGATTTTCGTGAACGATCTTGACGCCGGTTGCGGCATCCGTCGTGATGGCATTGACAGGGCAGGCTTGCTGGCACCAGGCTTCTGCGCACTGGGTACAAGTGTAGGGCACCATTTGCCCCAACTCATGGAAATCAAATACGCGGATGCGAGACTTGGAAGCGTTAAATTCCCCCTCATTTTCCAAGGAACACGCCATCTCGCACTGCTTACAGCCAGTGCATTTGCCGGGATCAATGACAAGTGCTTTAAGCATCGTTCGGTTCCCTCCGAGGAGTCATGTTGCGCGGTTTGCCGCGCTTCTTTTGTCGGACAACAGTAGTCAGCAATCGGTCGAGACGCAAACATGTTCCTTGGTCCAATACCCAATCAATTTGCAGCCCAGTCGCAAACGCAGATTGATCAATTCGTTATGTCTAATGATTCATATCGACTATGAGTGATCTCTCTTCCGCGTTCGTTAAAGCATTCGGATTGATCAGCACGTTCGACCCGCAATTGGTCGAGATCGTGGCGTTGTCGCTCAGGGTCAGCCTGACTGCGGCCTGTCTTGCAGCGTTGATAGGCCTACCACTGGGTGCGGCCCTTGCCGTCACCCGGTTTCCGGGCAGGCGTGCCGTTATCGTGGTCATGAATGCTCTAATGGGTTTGCCGCCCGTCGTCGTTGGGCTGCTGGTCTATCTGATGCTGACGAACCAGGGGCCGCTTGGATCGCTTCAACTGCTCTACACGCCAACCGCGATGATTATCGCGCAGACGATCCTGATCACGCCCATCATCGCGGCCTTGGCACGCCAGACCGTGGAAGACCTCGATGGAGAATACGACGAACAACTGCGCGCCTTTGGCCTCGGCACGTTTGAGCGCATCCAAACGCTACTGTTTGAGGGCCGCATGCGCCTTACAACCGCATTCCTTGCGGGCTTCGGCCGCGCCATTGCGGAAGTTGGCGCTATCATTATTGTCGGTGGCAATATCAATCACGTCACGCGAACCATGACGACGGCTATCGCGCTCGAAACGTCGCGCGGAGAATTTGCGCTGGCGCTCGCCCTTGGCATAATCTTGTTGGCGCTGGCACTTGGCATCAACGCGTTGCTGACGGGATTGCAGCCAGGGCCGCACACGACGCCCCGATTTGGCGCGAGGACTTAGGCAATGCAACGTGCCAACGATACCGCGCCACAAGAGGGAGCGCCAAATTTGGCCGGCGCGGCAAGCGTGCTGCCGATCTCGGGCGAATGCCTTACGGTCCTACGCTCAGGTCGCAGGATCTTGGACGCGGCCGATCTCTCACTTGGCACGACGCCGGGTACGACGATTATTCTTGGACCGAATGGCGCTGGCAAAAGCGTGCTCATCCGCGTGTTGTGCGGATTACTGGCGCCTGACCGAGGCACCGTGACGTGGGGCGGCACGCCGCCGGATCGCGCACGCATGACGAAAATCGGCCTCGTGTTTCAAAAGCCCGTTTTGCTCAGGCGCTCGGCGCGCGCCAATATCGAATACGCTATGGCTGTGACCGGAACACCAAAAGACGCCCAACGCGAACGCGCCGATGAAGCTTTGCACCGCGCAGGTCTTGCACACTTGGGCGACACAGACGCGCGCGTGCTCTCGAGCGGCGAACAACAGCGTTTGACGCTCGCGCGCGCGCTTGCAACGGAGCCCGACATCTTGGTGCTTGACGAGCCGTCGGCCAATCTCGATCCGGCATCGACGGCGGCAATCGAGACTGTCCTCGGCGGCATCCGCAAGGCTGGAACGCCGATCGTGCTCATTACGCACGATCTGGGACAAGCACGCCGCTTGGCGGACGATGTTGTGTTTCTGCACAAGGGGCGGATCAAGGAACGAACGCGGGCGGCTGAATTTTTTGTGCGGCCAAAATCGCCAGAGGCGCAGGCCTACATCAACGGCGAAATCGTTCTGTGATCTAGCTGCGCGGCTTGCGTGCTGATTTTTTCGCTACGTCTGCGGCAGCCGACGCTTCGCCACGCTTTAATACTGCATCGATAAAATCCATGTGCGGCTGAGCCGATTTGCGCGCGTTACCGATAACGGCATTGCAATGACTGAGCAGCAGCTTGCCAAAGTCCGTGAGATGCGCGCCGCCGCCGCTTTTTCCCCCGGTTTGCGATATGACAACGGGTTCCTGGAACGATGAATTCAGTTGATCGACGAGCGCCCAAGCTTGGCGGTACGACATTTTCATCGCGCGTCCGGCTGCCGAGATCGAACCGAGTTCGTCGATCTTCGACATGAGCGTCAACTTGCCAGTCCCAAGCCGTCCATGGGGCCCCAAATCGATGCGTACAATCAGATTGGCCATAGCGCGTGCGAATCCTAGCCTTCGTCATCGTTGCCATTTTGCCAATCTTGCCCGAAAGCACAACGCTGCATTTGCTGGACGAGACTGGAATGCCATTGACAGGCGCTATTCCCCGCATGTTATAGCGCAAGTCATTGATCCGCGCGACTACTATGGCGAGTTGCGCCGTTCGCGGAGAAGCAAGGGAACAGTTCACATGATTACGCGCCGCTTCGTCATGACACTTGCCATTTTGGGCGCGCTTATCTGCGCTCCTGGTGTGCGGGCAGAAAATCCCTTCATCATCCTGCAATCGACGACGTCAACGGAAAACTCCGGTCTCTTTGGATATCTCTTGCCGATCTTTACCGCCAAGACCGGAATAGACGTGCGCGTCGTTGCCGTCGGCACGGGGCAAGCGATCAAGAACGCGACAAACGGCGATGGCGACGTGCTGCTCGTGCACTCCAAGGCGGACGAAGAGAAATTCGTCGCTGACGGCTACGGCGTCAAGCGCTTCGACGTTATGTACAATGACTTCATCATTGTTGGGCCTAGCGCCGACCCTGCAAAGATTGCTGGCGGTAAAGATGCGGCCGCCGCTCTCAAGTTGATCGCCGGGTCGAAGTCACCGTTCGTTTCGCGCGGCGACGACAGCGGCACGCACAAAGCCGAAATGAAGCTCTGGAAAGCAGCAGGCGTCGATGCCAAAGCCGCGTCGGGTACTTGGTATCGCGAGGCCGGCCAAGGCATGGGCGCAACACTCAACATGGCCGCCAGCATGGGCGCCTACCTTCTCTCAGACCGCGCAACATGGTCATCGTTCAAGAACCGGGGCGACCTTGCAATCGTGCTTGAGGGCGATCCGCCGCTGCACAACCCTTACGGCGTCATTCTGGTTAACCCGGCCAAGCACCCGAACGTCAAAGCGAAGGAAGGTCAGGCGTTTGTCGATTGGATCGTTTCAAGCGAAGGACAAGCCGCCCTCGCGGCTTTTAAGATCAATGGCAAGCAGCAGTTCTTCCCGAGCGCTCAACCGGCGCCATAAGGCCGTGTGCACCAAAGTGCGAAACCAAAAAGCCACGGCATGTTCGCGCCTTTTCGTTTTGAGCCGCGACTGACTAGATCTCCGCCGAGCTTTATGCACAAAGATACATAACGAAAATCTGCATCTATCCGCCACCCAGGGAAAGCATTATGTCCGTAAAGATTGCTCGCAACGTTTTGTCATATTCGGCAGCCCTTGCGCTGACGGCATTCGGGCTGGCATCAGCGCAAGCTGCGGACCTCGCCGGAAATTGCTGCGCCGATCTCGAAGCGCGCATCGCTGAACTCGAAGCGACGACGGCGCGTAAGGGCAACCGCAAGGTTAGCCTCGAAGTCTACGGCCTAGTGAACGAAGCCATCATGTTCTGGGACGATGGCGGTGAAGACAACTTGGCGGTGGTCACGAACGACAACGGCCGCAGCCGTTTCGGCTTTCGCGGCAAGGCGAAAATCGACAGCGAGTGGGAAGCAGGCTATCGGCTCGAGATCGGCGTGCGCTCGGTCAACTCCAAACGCTTTACGCAGGATGACGATAATGCTGCAGCCAGCAGCGGGCTCGATATGCGCGACTCCCACTGGTACCTGAAGAACAAGACGCTTGGCGCTGTTTACATGGGCCTCGGCACTAGCTCGACCAATGGGATTACGGAGTCAAACCTGACACAGACAGGGCTGATCTCCAAGTATTCGGACGTCGAAGATAGCGGCCTCGGTCTTCGCCTGCGCAGCAGCGTCAACGGCGGATTGAGCGCACTCAGCTGGTTCCGCCTTCTGGGCGATGGCGGAGATCAGCCCGGCGAAGGCGAGCGCGCCTTGAATTTGGTGCGGTACGAATCGCCGAGCATTGGCGGTTTCATTGCCGGTGCCTCGTGGGGCGAGGACGACATATGGGATGTGTCGCTCAGGTACGCGGGCGAAGGCGCCAGCTTCAATTATACGGCCGGCATCGGCTACGGCGTGGCGCTCGACGGGCTTAATACGGCGACGGTGTGCGCGACCGCAGCGGGCGTAGGCGGCAGTGACACGAGGTGCGAAAACCTCGGCGGCTCGATCAGCGTCCATCACGAACCGACCGGCCTCTTCGTTAATGCAGGCACGGGCATTAAGAGCGATGAACTGCTCAATGGCACCGCGGGCTTCATCGGCACGGGCGCCGACGACGAGCAGACGTTCTGGGCGATCCAGGCAGGTGTCGAGAAGAAGTTCAACGCGTTCGGCAAGACGGCGATCTACGGCGAGTACTTCGATTATCAAGGCGGCGCGAACGGCCGCCGGACGATTGGCGCCAGCGATGCACTCAACCCCTTAGGCGCAACAGCGGCGATCTGGTCAAGCGGGGTCGAAATGTTTGGCGCAGGCATCATCCAAGGCTTCGACAACGCTGCGCTGCAGATTTACCTCTCGTACCGCCATTACGAAGCGGATTTAGCACTGCGCGCGCTGGCGGGAGGTGTCGCATCTGGCGCCATCGCCGATGCCGCCCTAGAGGATCTCGACATCGTCATGACCGGCGCTGTCATTAAGTTCTAGCCGCTAAGCGAGACGAAGATTGCGATCGAACCTTTCCAGTATGTGACGGCCGGCACGGCAGTAAAGTTCCGATCTCTTACAGCTTCGCGATTTGGCCTGCTGGGCGGCACGACCATTTCGCGATGCGCCACTTGGGATGGTCTTCGGTCCACTTCGCGAGTTCGCCCTGCCCGTACATGATGCAGCTGTACGGCGTGATCGCAGCTTCCTCAATCCTGATTACGCACCATAGTCAGCCATTTTCTGGCCACGCGAATCTTCGATTTCTGACGTCTTCGCAAGGAGATGTGGCATGGCACGCAATCGGGTTCAATTCCAGAAGGGCCTCTCGGAGGCTAATTTCGGCGACCT
>JANOKW010000302.1:0-12865 GCA_031419475.1 Hyphomicrobium sp.
GTATTGCCGTTCGCCGCCAGCGCCTCAAGGGCGTTACGGTCCTTGCGCGAAAGCGCGATTTCGTGTGTCGTGCGTGCCATGCAAACGTTGAATCATATTCGCGGCATGCGCAGATTCAAATGTTTGTGACATAACACTAGAAGCCCCTTTCGGTGCCTCTCGTCGGGCCCCAGAAACGACGCATTACGCGATTATCCGCCACTCTTACGGGAATTCGCCACGGGGATGAAAAAGAATATGACAATTCGGGTGATCTCGGTGTTTGGCCGAGCGTGGGAATGGGGCAGGTCGGGTCGCGCAGCATTGGTCTATGCGGCCGCGCTGCTGATTGCCGCTCCGGCGTGCGCTGAGGATGGCAAGTGGCCATCGAGCGTTTCAAGCCGCTACAAGCTCTCCTTTAACGGCTTTGAAGTCGGCGCCTATTCGTTCGAATCGACTTCAAACGGCAAAACCTATGCAGCAACCAGTTCGGCGAATGTGTCGGCTTTGTTCGGAGCGTTCAAATGGAAAGGCACGATCACCGCAAGCGGCGCGATAACACCGGAAAAGCCCCGGCCCGTCAGTTATGAGATGAGCTTTAGGACCAAGTCGAAAGAGGGTCTCATAAGGCTCGGATTCGACAAGGCAGGCGTCAAGTTTGTAGCGATCGAACCTAAGAAGGAGCCAAATCCCGAAGCCGTCCCGGTCAAGCCGGAACATATGAAGAGTGTCTTCGATCCGATGAGTGCCATCATGGCAATGACTCACGCGGACGCCGGTAATCCTTGCAGCAAGACGCTGGCGGTGTTTGACGGCAAGGTGCGCTTCAATCTGACACTCTCGCCCAAAGGTCATGAACGGCTGACCGAGACGAGCCCGTCGGGGCAGCCCAAACAACTGCACATCTGCCAAGTTAAGTACGATCCGGTGTCTGGTCACAAGCCCAAGGATTTTGCCGATCCGTGGGTTGACTATAGTGCGATTGAAATTGCATTGAGGCCTGTGCCGAGCGCCGGAATTTATGTGCCATACAGAGTAACCATACCAACGACACTGGGCGCGGCAGTCATGGTCGCGGATCGTATCAACATCACGGCGCCTAACAATACGGTCATTGCACTTACGCAATGAGGGAGGCTTCGGATTGCCGCCCGCTATGCAGCTATCTTGGTCCGTACCGTGCGTCTGCGGGTCTTCAATAAACCCTTGATCTCGTCTCTTCACTCTGCAATGCACGGGGCTAAGGTCCGGTCAGGAGGCCAGTGTTCATGGGCAGCGAGCTGGAAGCCCGCATTCGCAATGTGACGGCGGTTCTTGGACCGACGAACACCGGCAAAACGCATCTCGCTATCGAGCGCATGCTAGGCCACGAAAGCGGCATGATTGGCCTGCCGCTGCGCCTTCTCGCGCGCGAAGTCTACGACAAGGTCAAGAATCGTGTCGGCGCGGGCGCTGTTGCGCTCATCACGGGCGAAGAGAAAATAAAGCCTGAGAACGCCCGTTACTGGGTATCGACCGTCGAAGCCATGCCGCGCGACGTCGATGTCGATTTTCTGGCGATCGACGAAGTGCAACTCGCTGGCGATCCCGAGCGCGGACACGTGTTTACCGATCGCCTCTTGCATGCACGCGGCAGGTCGGAAACCTTGCTCCTTGGTGCACAAACGATGCGCGAGGCGATCAGCGATCTCATTCCTGGCGCCAATTTCATTTCGCGCCCGCGGTTGTCGAAGTTGTCTTATGCGGGCGAGAAGAAGATCACCCGGTTACCGGCTCGCACGGCCATCGTGGCGTTTTCGACGCAAGATGTCTATTCGATTGCCGAACTCATCCGGCGCCAGCGCGGGGGAGCGGCTGTTGTTCTCGGCGCGCTATCGCCGCGCACGCGTAACGCCCAGGTTGCACTCTATCAATCCGGCGATGTGGAGTTCCTGGTTGCGACTGACGCCATTGGTATGGGCCTCAATCTCGATGTCGATCATGTCGCTTTCTCGGCCGTGCGCAAGTTCGATGGCCATAGCCACCGTAATCTGACGGCGAGCGAGATCGGCCAGATCGCGGGCCGGGCAGGCCGGCACATGAACGACGGCACTTTTGGTGTCACGGGCGGGGCTGAAAGTCTCGACAGCGATCTCGTCGAGAGGCTTGAAACTCATTCGTTTGATAGCGTCCGCGTTCTTCAATGGCGCAATCGAGAACTGGATTTCCGCACGCTTGAATGCCTGCACGAATCGTTGAGGCAGATGCCGCGGGAAGCGCGTCTCACCAGGGCCCGTACGGCGGATGACGTCGCGGCGCTGGAAGCAGTTAGCGCGGATCGTGAAATCGTGGCGTTGTGCACGACACCGGCGGCGGTGGAAAAACTGTGGGACGTCTGTCAAATCCCCGATTACCGCAAAATTTCAGGTCAAAGCCACGCGGAAATGGCTGGTATTATTTATAAATTCCTTCAAACAGGCACAGGGCGCATCCCCGAAGACTGGTTTGCAAAGCAAGTAGCTTTTGCAGATCGCACGGATGGGGATATAGATACCTTAGCCAACCGCATCGCTCACATACGAACGTGGACGTTCGTGTCGAACCGTCCAGACTGGCTCAAGGATCCGGCCCATTGGCAGGATCGGACCCGGGCAATAGAAGACAGGCTTTCCGACGCGCTGCATGAGTGTTTGACACAACGCTTCGTGGACCGCCGGACCAGTGCATTGATGAAGGGCATGAGAGACAAAGACGAACTCAACGCCGAGATCGCCGACGATGGATCGATCACAGTCGAGAACCATTTCGTGGGACGTCTCAAGGGATTTCGCTTCACACTTGATTCATCAACCGATGGCATCCAAGAGAAAGCGACGCGAGCTGCGGCTACTCATGTATTGGCGCGCGAGCTGGGTATGCGCGTGCGCCGGGTTGCGGCGGCTCAGAACGATGCGTTCAAACTGACGCGCAACGGCCGGGTCAAGTGGCGCGATGAGGAAATCGCAAAACTTGAGGCGGCTGATGATCCGTTACTGCCGTCCGTGGCGCTCCTCACCGATGAACACATCGCGGAAGCTGACAAGGAGAAGGTGCTTCTGCGGCTGCAAACCTGGATCAAGGAACTGATCGCGGATAAGCTGAAGCCGCTCGTCGAGCTTTCCGCCGCCAGCGATCTCCAGGGCCTTGCGCGAGGCATTGCCTTCCGTCTGAAAGAAAACCTTGGCGTCTTAAAGCGCGAATCGGTTGCGGATGAAATCAGCGCTCTCGACCAACCCGCGCGCGCCAGCTTACGCAAGTACGGTGTGCGGTTTGGCGCTTTCAACATTTACTTCCCCGCCATGATGAAGCCGGCAGCGGCTGAGCTGACCGTGACGCTGTTTGCGCTGAAGTATGCTTCAGCCCGTGGGTTGGATTTGGACAAGTTGCCAGAGTTGCCGCGTCCCGGACTGACGTCAGCGCCGGCAGATGTAAATGTACCGGAGGTCTATTATCGCGCTTATGGTTTTCATCTCTGTGGTCCGCGCGCGGTCCGTCTCGATATCTTGGAGCGTTTGGCCGATATTATCCGGCCACTACTCGCTTGGCGGCAGAAGTCAGGAACGGCCGACGCTCCACCCAAGGGCGCAACTGGCGATGGCGGTTTCAGAGCCACCGAAGAGATGATGTCGATACTCGGTACATCGGCCGGGGAACTCGGAAATGTCCTGAACGCTCTGGGTTTTAGACTGGAAAGGCGTGCCATTCCGGCGGCTCAAACCATTCAAGTTACGGCGCAGGCAACGGACGCGAATATTGCGAAATGGATAACACCTGAGGTTTCTGCGCCAGCCGATGAGGCGTCCGTCATCGACATAGCGCCAGAAGTTGAGGCGAGACCGGCACCCGTTGATGCCCCAGTTGCGGCCGATACGACAGCCGTTACGGACGAACAGAAGTTTGAAGATATTTGGCGGCCACGCCGTCACCAGCGCGCGGAAAAACCGGAGCGGTCTGAACCGCGCCGGGAACATCATCGGCGCTCGTCGCACAAACATTCGGGACCGCGTCCGGAATCGCGGCACGCGGGCTCAACCCCTGCTGCTCCTGAAGGCGGCGTTGCTGCTAC
Source organism: Hyphomicrobium sp. (assembly GCA_031419475.1). Classification (GTDB taxonomy): domain Bacteria; phylum Pseudomonadota; class Alphaproteobacteria; order Rhizobiales; family Hyphomicrobiaceae; genus Hyphomicrobium_B. The sequence continues at coordinate 4,064 of JANOKW010000302.1, forward strand.
CGGTGCGGTTGCGACCGAAAGTCAATCTGGTGACCAAGCCAAACCGCAATCCGGCGAACATCGGCCCGGCGGCATCAAGTTTGGTGCAGACAGAGCCGAGCGGCCGGAACGCATTCGTGACGGAGACCGCGATCGGCGGCCAAAACCTCAAACAGGTGATCGCGCACGAGAGCAAAAGGGCGGCGGCGACAAGCGCGATCGTCCGGGTGGCGGCGCGCGCTTCGATAAGGGACCTCGTGTGGACAAAGGCCGTCGCGAAGACACCCGGCGTCAGCCCGAAGTCATTACGGCCTCGCCACCAAAGCGGTCTGGCGTTGATCCAGATAATCCGTTCGCAGCGCTCGCGGCACTCAAAGCATCAATGGATAAGCGGGGTGAGGGGGCTGGTTCTTAATGACGGCAGCCGTCGGCAGTGGGCCAAGTCCGCACCCTGGCCAGCGCCTAGATTTATGGCTGTGGTATGCGCGGGTAACAAAGTCGCGCACGCTGGCTCAGGCGCTTATCGATAAGGGCAAGGTCCGGGTCAATCGCGAGCGCATAACCAAGTCAGCCCAGACGCTAAGGCCGGGCGACATCGTTACGATATCACTTGGGCCAAGGGTGCGAATTCTCAAAGTTGAGGGTTTCGCCACGCGCCGGGGCTCCGCTCCAGAGGCGGCCAACCTTTATGTCGATTTGACTCCGGAAACGGATCGGATCAGAGCAAAGATTGGGGATGAGGCTGTTTCGGTTGGGCCCGGGCTTGCCGATACACCTCAAGCCGTTCGGGACTTAGGTACGGGCCGACCGACAAAGCGCGAGCGGCGCGCTCTCGTGCGACTGAAAGGCCGAGTGATTTAGTAGTCCTCCGGCGGCTTGGCACTTGCGTCAAGTCCAGGGCCATGGTTCACGGTCATGGCATAAAGACTAGCCCGCTTCAAACGAGCGATGACGACGACCACCGGAAAGAAGCATGACCTACATCGTCAATGAAAACTGTATCAAGTGCAAATACACCGATTGTGTTGAAGTTTGTCCGGTCGACTGTTTCTACGAAGGCGAGAATATGCTCGTCATCCATCCCGACGAGTGCATCGACTGCGGTGTTTGCGAGCCCGAGTGCCCGGTTGACGCAATCAAGCCGGATACTGAGCCCGGCACAGAGAAGTGGCTGGAAATAAACAGGAAATTCGCGGAAACATGGCCGAATATCACGGCCAAGAAAGCCGCCCCAGGAGACGCCGACGCCTTCAAAGATGAAAAAGCCAAATACGAAAAATATTTTTCTCCCGAGCCTGGTTCGGGAGACTAAAATAGAAAAAGTATCCAGAAACGCCCATAGACACGGGTTGAGCATTGCTCGAATTCCCCATCGTGCGCACGCAACTTAAGGCTAACAGTTAAGGCCAACTGTTGTGTCCCAGCATGCAGCCCTTCATTTGCCGTGAAGATTGTGTTAGTGTGCACTGCGTGATGGCAAGAATTGAGCACATAAACTGAACGGCCGAGAACCAAAAAAGCACCAACCATTCAATAAGGTTTGTGCTCAGGACGACAACATCGGGTGTCAATTCTGGGGCGTCAACCCCTGGCGCGTCGATTCGGTCAAATCAGAGCTGGGCTGGATTTGTAGCACTAGGCCAAAACGGGCGCATACGGCACGGCCTCTGGATAAAAGAGGACGGGCGACTATGCGCGCGTAGAACAGACTTATATCTGCTTACAACATGTCTGCTTACTACACGATGTGACGGCCCCCGGCGCATCGGTCAATCAGTCGGCCTCCCTTGTCATGGGTGCCGCGATCATTCCGGGCAAAATGCCTGGTTCGGTTTGTGTACGTTAGAGTGAGATGAACGAAATGGCTCAGAAGAAAAAGTATCAGGTTGTTGCTAAAGCTGCGGCAAAGCCTGTTTTACGCAAGGCCGCTCCTTCCAAGGCGGCCCCAGCCCTGGTGAAAATTGCAAAGGTTAAGGCGGAGTTAACCCAAAAGGCGCCGGTCAGCAAGTCAAAACCGGCGGCAGCCGCAGTGGTCGCCAAGACCGCTATCAAGTCCGTCAAAAAGGCGCCGCTTCCCGTCAAGGCTTATGCGAAGCCCATCTCCCAGCCGATCATGGTAAAAAAGCCGGCCGTTGGCATGCTCAAGGCTGCTATCCACGCTGCCGCGAAGCCGGTTGCTGCACCTGCAGCGGCGCGCGCATTACCGGCGGCTGTGCAGAAAATTGCTGGCCAAAAGATCACCGCTCCAGTCGCTGCTCCTGCCGCTGCTTTCGCCACGCCGAAAGTGATCGCTGAAAAGACGGCAGCCGCGCGTCAGGTCCTCGCTACGCAGAAAAAGCCTGTCAGCCAGCGCCATGGTTTCAAGGCTAACGAGTTCATCGTTTATCCCGCTCACGGCGTGGGCCGCATCGTCGGCATCGAAGAGCAGGAAATTGCCGGCATGGCGCTCGAGTTGTTCGTGATTAGCTTCGAGAAGGAAAAGCTCACGCTTCGCGTCCCAACGGGCAAACTCGCCAGCGTCGGCATGCGCAAACTTGCCGACGATGCGATTGTCAAGAGGGCCATGGAAATCTTGAAGGGCCGCGCGCGCATCAAGCGTACGATGTGGAGCCGCCGCGCTCAGGAATATGTTGCGAAAATCAATTCTGGCGACCTTGTCTCGATATCCGAAGTGGTGCGCGACCTCTATCGATCTGAAGCTCAGCCGGAGCAGTCGTACTCTGAGCGCCAGCTCTACGAAGACGCGCTCGACCGAATGGCACGTGAGATTGCGGCCGTTGAAAAGCTCGACGAGCGCGGCGCTGTTCAGCGCATCACGGAAGTGTTGTCGAAGAGCGCCAAGAGCCGTCGCCTTGCAGCCGATGGCGAAGCGGTTGGCGAAGCTGCCTAACGCGCCGCTCGAGAAGCGATCAAAGATCGACAGCGCCCGGAGCCTTTGGTTCCGGGCGCACGTCTTTTGGACGCGGCGTATCGACATTGCCGGGCTGTTCGGGGCCGGGCTGTCCGGGACTGGGCTGTCCGGGGCCGGGCTGTTCGGGGCCGGGCATCTCAAGAATGGCACCTTGGCGATTGCCACTTTGGAATTGAGCACTCTGGCGCGGCACGCGATAGTGCAGTGATGAGCTATCTGGCACGATTTCGATTTCGGCCGGATGCGAGAGGCTCATCATCGGTCCGTTGCGCCGCTCGATCCAGCCGCGGACTTCGACGCGCTTGTCCTTAAAATCGTCCAGCGATGCGGCCCAAGAGGGATTTGCTGTCTTGATCGCCTTCGGAATATGGATCGTGAAGTCTTGGCGCCAATTATCGCCAAAGTTCAGATAGGTGTCGCTTTTCGTGTGCGAAACAGAAACGACGCGGCCCGCGACCACGTGAAACGAACTGCGCAAATACATCAACAGCGCAGTACGGGTGGCGGATTTCGGCCGGTACAGTCCGGTCTGCCAAAGTCCGAGACGGCGCTGCCGTGCTACGCGCTCGTGGGCTAAGAGCTCAGGCAAACATTCGCTCGTGCCTGGAACGGCGGAGGCCCTTGCATTCCCGCTGGAGAGTAAAGCGCCCTGGACCCAGATGCGGTTTTCGCCCTTGCCCACGAAGAGATGAGCAACATGCCGCCCATAGCGGTCGGCTCGTGCCGCCCCAAATGCGATCTCGACGGTTTTTCCGAGAAGCATGGAGGATAGAGTGGCGACGGCGCTGGTCTCAGCTGGCCATGTGCCTGGCGCTGCATTCCCGTCGCGCGCATGGGGCGCCAACGTGCCGGCGAGTTTGACTTCAGTTCCATCGTCGAGCGTGACGCTGTCAGCGCTGTTAACGCGTGTCACGGTTTTGATTGCGCCCATTTTGAGTGCGCAGGTCTGCTCAACTGCGCCAGCTGAAGCGCCAAAACAGATGGACGTTGCCGCGATTAAAACAAAGTTGCGGCAGCACCTCGTTTGGTGGCTTCGACACACCTTGCGCAACGCTTTGTGCCCCACTTGTTGGAGACCGAAGTCAACCTGAGTTCTAACTTCGGGCCACATTCCAGCGAAGTCCCATTAAGATCAAAGCTGGAAATTCTCGAACGAAAGAGTCCACGGCACAACGTTTTTTAACGTGATGCTACTCTGATGGTCGAGCGTTATGACGGTATCGTTGCCAACCTGGCGAGTATTCTCGATCAGGGTGAGGTAATCATTTATGCCTGTTTCCCGTAGGTCAAGCTTGTCGTCTCTGACGCCAAAAGATCCGGCGTGGAAATCAAGAACCACATCGTGACCGTGTCCTGTCTTGAAACGGAAGGTGTCATGACCTGCGCCGCCCGAGAACGCGTCGTTGCCTTTTGAACCGAGAATAGTGTCGTCTCCGGCTCCAAGGCTGATTCGCTCAATTCCCGTTATTGCAATCTTTGAAAAGTCGAAGTTATCCCGGTACTTCGTTCCAACAATGGCATCGTGCTTGCCAGCGCCGCCGTCGATTTTTTCAATGCTTATCAGGTTGGATTGATTAGATTTCACTAAGATGACATCGTTGCCCTTGGCGCCCCTGATGCTATCGTAGCCGGATCCTCCATTGAAAACGTCCTGCCCGGCATCGCCGCGCACCTCGAAGACGTCATTGCCGCCACGGCCGATCAGTATATCATTGCCGTTTTTTCCGTAAAAGACGTCGGCTTCGTTCGTTCCTGTCAATGTGTCGTTGCGATTCGTGCCGATGAACACATGACGATCGACCACGGGTGCCGCAAATACCGACAGCGACGCGGACGCCTGCGCAGTTCCGCCGTGTCCGTCAGTGATTGTGTAGGTGAACGAGGCGGCACCTGAGTAATTGCTGGCAGCCGCGAACTGAATATCGCCATTTTGCGATAGAGTAACAGTTCCGCCGACGGCACCTGAGACGGAACTCACTCGCAAAATATCGCCGTCGATGTCCCGGTCATTGCCGAGCAGGACGCTTGCTGCAATTACTTTCTTGCTTCCGGCTTGGACGTTTCCGAGTAAATCGGCGAATGCCAACGGTTTGTCGTTACGCGCGGAAATTATAGGGTTGAAAGTATATTCGGCTGTTCCGCTGAGTGCGTCCGTGACAACGATCGTGAAGGCGTCGGCGCCATTAGCGTTTTCGTTCGGCCGGTACAAGAAGTTTCCGTTCTCACCAAAAACGACGCTTCCAAGATGTGGCGCAGCTCCGACCTTGATGCGATAGATCAAACTATCGCCATCGGCGTCGGTCGCGAAAATCCGGCCCGCCGATTGCAAGTCTTCGACGACAGGAACTAATTGGGCTGTGCTAATTTGTGGCGGCCGGTTGGGGAAAAGCGCGATCTCCGCCAATGCCGAACTTGTGCCGCCGCGCCCGTCCGATACCGAATATCTAAAGCTGACCGAGGAGGCGCCACCGTCGGGTGTAATGAGGATATTGCCGTCAGCATCGAGTGCGGCGCTGCCCTGACTAACGCCGGTTACGGAGGTAATCTGCAGAGCGTCACCGTCGCTATCGCTGTCGTTTACCAGGAGAGCTAAGCGGTTGACCGTAAAACTTCCGGTGCCGGCATAAATGTAGCTGTCGGGCCGGGCGTCTGGAACATCATTGCTGGTTATTATCGCGGCGGTGGCACGCTCTTGAACTTCGGCCGTCGTCCAGACCGCTCCGGTCACGAACTCGACGGTCTCAATGGCCGAACCATTGAAATGATCGCGTACCGTGATGCTGCCGCCGCCTGCGAAACGTAAAATCAGATCGTCCATAGCGTTTGGATCGCGGTAAAACCGGATGTCGTCGGGGACATAACTACCGGCTAGAACGATGACATCCTCTCCGGCATCTCCCGGCGCATCGATGATGATGTCGTTGCCATCGTCGGCCTCATACACATAGCCGTCGCCGCCGGTGCCGCCGCGGAGTTCGTCGTCTCCCTCGTTTCCAGCGAGCGTATCGTCACCATCTCCACCGGCGAGCGTGTTATCGAACCGGTTTCCAACGATGGTGTTGCGCAAGCTATTGCCCTGCCCGCTCTGCGCAGTTCCTGTCAATGTGAGGTGTTCGACATCGTCTCCTAGGATGTAGTCGACGGCGCTGTAGACCTGATCGAAGCCTTCGCGGTTTAATTCGACGATCCGATCACCAGCGGAATCGACGTAATACGTGTCGTTGCCCCGGCCGCCGGCCATGATGTCGTCGCCTGTTCCGCCGTTGATGCGGTCGCCGCCAGCGCTGCCTGTGATGTCGTCATTGCCACCTAGCCCCTCAATTTGGAACGGGCCACCGACAGTCATTGAGATGACATCGTCACCTTCGGTTGCGCTCGGAGCAGCGGGTGCAAAAGCTCGCGCAGAAACGGCAGTGTCGCGCAGTTCCAAAGGGAGATGAGAATCTGGCCGCTCATCTAAGGCATCAATGAAACGAGAAGGGCCTGTCGCGGAATGAACTGCTTCTTTCCAGCCTGGGTAGTCCACGATGGAGTCACCGCTTTCCATGGCGAGAACGAAATCAAAGGTCTCCGGGAAAGTGATCCCTAGATCGCCGTCTTGCCAATTAATGACCCGGATTAACGCCTGGGTCTCATCTTCAATGGCAACCCTCGTCATCTCGGGACCAGGAGGATCGCCCGGGCCATTGTCGACTCTGTAGCTTTCGGGATGCCCTTGATAAAGCGTGATCAGGAGATCGGCGCCGTCCATTTTAAAAGTAATTTCACCAGCAAACTCGATAAATCCATCTATCAAATTTTCATCAGGCAGGCCCCATGTAAACATTGAAACGTCGTTGAATTCATCAATCTTGAAAGGTGCGCCGCTGATTTGGAATAGGTCGGACCCGTCGTATTCGCCACGCTGGGTCTTAAATAGTTCATGGGGAATATAAATTTTGTCGTTAGATGTTGCGTCTAGGATTACAAATTCTGGCGCATCGTCGCCCGTGCCCATGGCCGACAGGACGAAAATGTCGCTACCGTCACCCCCGTGTCCAATCGTTAAGCCAGCGCCGCTGACAATCGTGTCGTCACCATCGTTACCATAAAGCTCAATGTCGTATGCAAGCGGGCTCAGCTGTGAAAACGGCACAGCTAGGCGGCCGTCGAGGACATCATCACCCGTCCCGCCATCAACGACGGTCACAGTGCCGCCGGCGTAGATGAGATCGTCGCCGGCCGATCCGGTGATCGTCTCGACCGAGTGCGCCCAGATGCCGGCATCCTGTCCGGCATTTGCGATGGTTTGAATAGAAATTATGCGGTCATCAACAACATTGATGATCAGCGGCACGCCACTGTCTATAAATATGAGTTCGTCGCCCGTGCCCCCACTGGGCGAGTCGTCAAGATCGAATTCGATGGGCACTTCAAGAATGTCTAATCCTTCGCTGACCGTGACGACGTCGCGGCCTCTGAGCCAGCTTACTTTTTCGATAGAGAAGAGTTGGTCCCCACCACCCTCAAATGTCGTGAAGAAGGTCGGCGTTTTATGTTCGACGACGTGCAGGCCCTTTAAGAACGTGACATGTCCGACGCCCGAGTAATCGATGATATCCAGGCCGTCATCGACGTAGCTTAAGTTTGGCTCGCCACCGTGGATGAGGTTTATGCCGTCCGACCAATAAATCCTGTCGTCATCGTTTCCGCCGTAGAATTTCTCGGCCAAGGCCGACCTTGCCGAACCACGAAGAATATCTTCGCCGAGTCCGCCGGCAACTTGCGTGAAGCTGCCGCCGAGCTCGATCTCGTCGATCTGCGTTGTCCCCAACAGGGTAGTGGTCCCGGGCGAGTAACGAATCCCAAATGGCATCAAGAACACAAGACGGCTTTCGTGCTCGCACACAAACTCCGCGAAGCGATGGCCGCTGAAATCAAAGGCCTTGATGTTGGCGGCACGGTTGAAGTTGATGGCGCTTACTTCGGCGGTCACATTCGCCCCACAAACCTCAAAGAAAACCGCGTAGATCGCAGGCTTGCGCAAAACCAGACCGGCAAGCGCCGTGTTGTCGTGATTGCACGCGAACGTTTGGGCCGAACGATGACGACTGTCACGCGCCAAGAGGCGGACGGTGTTGAGTTCGTCGCAAAGGTTGTCCGTCCGGGTTCGGTTGTCCATGCCGACGAAGCAAGCCATTGGGACGCGCTTCACGCCAAATTCCAGACGATGCGGATCAATCACTCTGAGGCCTACAGCCTCAATGGCGCTTGCACAAATCAAGCGGAAAGCTTTTTAGCTCGCCTGCGCCGGATGGTGGACGGACAGCATCATCATGTGAGCCCACAACATCTGCATCAGTACGCCGCACACGCGGCTTGGATGGAAGATCACCGCCGCACGGATAACGGCACGCTGGCGCGTAATGTCGTGGCGCGGGCTATGGCGCATCCGGTTTCACGGCAGTGGAAGGGGTATTGGCAGCGCCACCAATAATAATTGCTTTTTGCTCGTCATTGAGTACGGGGCTACTTTCGACCCAACACTGAATTTTCGTTTTCAGAGTTGGGCTTATTGAGCCGAAGCAGTTTTCGTCGGTCGCAATTTCTACTGCAACCCTACTGTCTGAAAAAGTCTGAGGGATTGGGTTTATGAAAGATATGTGCGAAAGAAAATGAGCTTCAAAATTTGACAATTCAAGAGCTGCTTCGCGAGTCTTGCGAAATGGCGGTGGCTCACTGTTCACGTAGAGAAACCACTCGCGTACAGGGCAGACACAAATGACCAATTGGTGATGTGACTGAGCATACTCCGGGCAAAATATCCGGTAGGCGTGCCATTTCTCAAGTTGTCGGGATGGCATGGAATGAATTCTGCAAAAGTTCGGAGACGCATTTCTCTTTATCGAGATTTGCTTCTTCAAACCAGTCTG
>JANOKW010000303.1:0-7081 GCA_031419475.1 Hyphomicrobium sp.
ACCTTCACGCGTCTCGTTCGCGCCAACCTGATGCACTTGAGGCCCATTCATGACTTGGACCAGCCACCGCCCCGGAAATCCATTATTCCCAATCAGCACGAGCTTGCCCTATTCTGAACCGGACAGCAGTGAGCATGGCTCCGCCATGGGGGAGAGTCGGCGCGCCACTCTCTCAACACCGTCATACCGTTCACGATGACGTGTATGCACGCCATCGTGTCTCGGGACGGGACCCACGACAAGTTTCAACGCATTTGGTGATTGCGGTTCGGCAGTGTCGGGCCACTCTACTGACACTGAGCGCGCGGCCGGTTGTCGTGTGTCCCGGCCATCCATGCGCAGCATGGCATCGTCATGCCGCCGGGATGACGGTGTGACTATATTCGTTTCATTTCTTGCCGAAATAAGTGTTCGAGTTGGCCTCGCCGCCCGCCGATATATTGGAGAACTTCTTCTTCCTCGGCGATGAGTTTGTCGCGTAGCGTGTGCTCAGGGTAGCTATATAAGCAACACACTGGTTGCTACTGCTGTTGGGCCAATAGCCGCGATAAATTGTATACAAGTTGGCAGTGACGTTTCAGGCAATGCTACACGTCCTCCGAAATCGGCGCACCGCTCTCATCCACAAATGCGATGCGGATCATGTTGGTGGCGCCGGGCGAACCTAAGGGCACGCCAGCGGTGATCAGAATGCCGTCGCGCGCTTTGACGAAGCCTTCTTCAAACGCGATGCGGCAGGCCTTGCGCACCATGTGTGACAGGTTCTCAGGATCGCCGGTCAAAATAGATTGAACGCCCCATGCGAGCGACAGGCGCCGCGCGGTCGCTTCAACCGGCGTCAAGCCGATGACCGGAATACCGGGGCGCTCGCGGATAACGCGCAGCACGGTCGAGCCGGTCGCCGTGTAACAAACGATGGCGCCGAGTTTCACGGTGCCGGCAACGGCAGAGGCGGCGGCGGCAATGGCGTCGGCGCCCGTTGGCAGCGGCTCGATTTTGGTGGCGTGCAGGATGGGCTCATAGAAGGGATCGTTTTCAACCTCGATGCCGATGCGGTCCATGGTCTGAATGGCTTCGACCGGATATTGCCCGACGGCACTTTCGGCCGACAGCATGACAGCATCCGCGCCATCGAATACGGCGGTCGCGACGTCGGAAACTTCTGCGCGCGTCGGCATTGGCGACGAGATCATGGATTCGAGCATCTGCGTCGCGACGATCACCGGCTTACCGGCAGCGCGCGAGAGGCGCGTAATGCGCTTTTGGATACCAGGCACTTTTTCGACTGGCATTTCAACACCAAGATCGCCGCGCGCGACCATGATGCCGTCCGAGGCCGCGATGATGTTCTCAAGATCGGCGACGGCCGACGGCTTCTCGATCTTGGAAATGATGGCCGCCTTGTTGCCGATGAGCTTCCTGATTTCGTGCAAGTCTTCGGCGCGCTGCACGAACGATAAAGCGACCCAATCAACGCCAAGCTTGAGCGCGTGCGCGAGATCCGCTCTGTCCTTGTCGGTCAAAGGGCTGATGGCGAGCAGCGAGTCCGGCATCGAGATGCCCTTGCGGCTGGCGATCATGCCGCCAACGGTAACCTCGGCCGCGATGCGCGTTGGCGAATTCTCAATAACGCGCAGGCGGATCTTGCCATCGTCGAGCACGAGGTTGTGGCCGGGCAGGACGGCATCGAAAATCTGTTGGTGCGGCAGGAACACGCGCTCGGCCGTGCCGGGCGTTTCATCACGATCAAGCACAAGCACGGACTTTTCGGTGAGCGGTATGCGCCCCGCCGCAAATTCGCCAATGCGGAATTTTGGGCCCTGCAAGTCGGCGAGAATGCCAATGGGGTGGCGATGGCGAGCGGCACAGGCGCGCACGGTGTTGTAGAGCGTCTTGGAGCCGTCGTGCGTCGAGTGACTCATGTTAATGCGGAACACATCGACGCCCGCAATAAAAAGCCGCTCGACCATTTCGGGAGCGGCAGACGCCGGACCAAGCGTAGCGACAATTTTAACCCGGCGATTTCGTCTCATTTTTCCTTATTTCCTTGGAGGTCTGGATCGGTCAGGCGGATAGTCCATTCCTTCGCCTCGCCGGTATCCACTTCGAAGAATCCAGCGCGCTTATAACCGCGTTTGGGGCAATCCTGAACCCCTTTGATGGCGAACGATTTCTCGGCGGTGCACATGTCGTTTTTGCCACCCCATTCGCCGCCGCGATCATAATCGATTGCGTGCACATAGACGAAGCGGCTCGGTACCGCACCTTTGAGGAGTGTTTCGCAAGTTTGCGAGGCGATGTTCCACCATCCTTCAGTGGACCACCCGGCCGTGTCCTGATAGCCGATGGCAACGCCGACGCGGCTCGCGGTTGAATTGCACAGCTTCAAATCAGCATGCGCGCCAGGCATATACATCATAAATGCGGCTGTCGCGGCTGTCGCGGCGTGGCAGGCGCGTGGCAATCGTGACAGTTTCACGTCTCAACCCTCATTTTCGTGCGACCGCCATACTACACTTCTGGACCGAGCTGTACCGCCGCCCCTGTCCGGTCACAAGACGCATCAGGGATCGACGAGGACGACGCGGAAATCATTGACGTTCGTTTGGGTTGGCCCGCACAGAATGAGGTCGCCAATCGGCCGGAAGAATCCCGTTGAGTCGTTGTTCTCCAGGAAGTTGGCGGCATTTTGGTTTTTTGCCGCCGCGCGCTGAAGTGTATCGGGGAAAACCATGGCACCGGCCGGATCGTCGGCGCTGCCAGCGCCGCCGTCGGTGCCGTCCGTATCGGCAGCGAGGCCTGATATGCCACTTGTCCCATTAAGAGCGATGGCAAGGCCTAAAGCGTATTCCTGATTGGGCCCGCCCGATCCATTACCTTTGACGGTGACGGTCAATTCGCCCCCGGACATGATTGCAACCTTTTCGCCGCGCCTTTTGGCGTCGAGCGCCATGGCGGCGTGAAAGCGGGCAACCTCGCGGGCTTCGCCTTCGAGACTGTCGCCCAGGATATCAACGCGATAGCCTTTTTCGCGCGCGAGCTTTGCTGCGGCTTCGAGTGAGGCTTTGGGTGCGGCGACGATTGCGTAGCTCGATGTTGAGAGCTTGGGGTCGCCCGCTTTAAGTGTTTCGTTGTTTTCGTCGTTGAGGGCGGCGGCGATTTCAGGCGAAGTCGTGATGTTCCAGCGCGCGAGAACGGCGCGGGCTTCAGCGAGTGTCGTGCGGTCGGCGACCGTTGGGCCTGAACCTATTTCGTCGGGATGATCACCCGGCACGTCGGATATCGCGACAGTCAAGAGCCGCGCGGGGTGGGCGGCGGCCGCGAGCTTGCCGCCCTTGATGCGCGAAAGATGTTTACGCACGCAATTCATTTCTGAAATGGGTGCGCCGGATTTGAGAAGTTGCTTGGTCAGGTGTTGCTTGGCTTCGAAAGAGACGCTTTCCACAGGCGCTGACCAAAGCGCGGACGCGCCACCAGAGAGGAGGCACAGCACGAGATCGTTCGGTCCGGCGCTCTTGGCGAGTTCGATGGCGATCTTGGCGCCTTCGATCGAGTTGGCGTCGGGTACCGGATGGCCGGCTTCGAGAATTTTGATGATTTCGGTGGCTAAGCCGAAGCCGTGGCGCGTGGAGATGAGGCCAGATATTTTCTCACCTTGGCCTGCCGCGATGTAGTGGCGCTCGGTCGCGACCGCCATAGCGGCAGAACCTTTGCCCGCGCCGATGATGATGATGCGCCCGCCCGGCGGCATTGCTGGCAAGTATGATGGCAAGCAGGTCGATGGATGCGCCGTCGTGTAGGCCGCACGATAGAAAGCACCGAGCGTTTCCCGCGCGGTCTCATTCGTCCCCTCTGCCATAATTCCTCCCGTTCGACCGTTGAAGCCGTCATTGGTCTTAGTCTTGGTTTGCGGGATCGGGCAGGGAGCGTCAAGGAATAGGAGGACGCAGGCACGTGGCAGCGCGCGCGCCCTCTCCCCATCGCCCCCTTTCAGGCGAACGGGGAGAGGGCTAGGGTCAGGGGCGGCAATACGATAGAACAAGCGGCCGCCCCTCACCCCCGGTCTTCGCCCTACCGGCCTTGAGCCGGGGCAGGCTCCCACCCTCTGCTCATTGAGTGTGAGTGCAGGAATGGGGGAGGGGAAAGTTCGCCTATGGAGTTAGCGATGAAAACATTCGATCCCCAAACAACCTTGGAACTGGAGGCCGCAGCCTATCGCCGCCTTGTTGAACATCTGCGCGGGCGCACGGACGTGCAAAACATCGACATGATGAACTTGGCGGGCTTTTGCCGGAACTGCCTCTCCAATTGGATGGCGGATGCCGCCAACGCCAAGGGTCTGGAACTCACCAAGGATGAGGCGCGCGAGATCGTTTACGGGGAACCCTACAAAGACTGGCAGGCGAAGTATCAGAAGGAAGCAGCGGCAGATAAACTCAAGGCGTTTGAAGTCAACCGGCCGAAGGGCGATTAATATGCAGGGGCTGCATGAAGAGCGATGAACTGAGGGCCCTGCAGTCGCCCATCAAGGCCCGCTACAAAACTGATGCGGGATCCGCCCTCGTTACCTTGCGGGCGAAAGGATCGATCGATGAAACAGCTATTGCCTGCAAGGTCGAGACTGGGCGGGCGCTTGCGGTTGCGGGCCTGCATCCAGCTGCGGGCGGCAGCGGGCTTGAGCTTTGCTCGGGCGACATGCTGCTTGAGGCGCTCGTCGCGTGTGCGGGTGTAACTTTAAAAGCCGTTGCGACGGCAATCGAAGTGACGCTCGATAGTGCCACTGTGATTGCCGAAGGCGATCTCGATTTCCGCGGCACGTTGGGGGTTGAGAAGAGTGCACCGGTTGGGTTTCAAGCGATCCGCTTACGGTTCGAGTTGATGAGCGACGCGCCGCCCGAAAAGCTTGAGCAATTGATCAAGTTGACAGAACGCTATTGCGTGGTTCTGCAAACCTTGTCGGTTCCGCCGGCCGTCTCCGTGTCAATTCACGCAATCAGAGACAGCGAAGTCTAGAATAGCAGTGCTTATAGCCGCTTTGTCCAAATGCGTGAGGTGCGACTCATGTGAGCAATGACGATAACCTGGATCTCAGCGCCAGCCACTCGATAAGCCGCACCAAGAGAAGCGCTTGAGCAGTACGCGCCGCGTGTTTCGCCAGAACTCAGGTGGCGCCTGCGGCAACTCCCGAACCAATCGTATGGCCGCGCCGAGATCATCGAGAAATTCGTCGCCTAAACCCGGCTTTTGCTTTTCGTAGTAGGCCGAGATCCTTATCATATCGGCCTTGGCCGCAGCGATCAGCCGGATTTTCATTTGCCACGTAGTTGGGCAATCGTCTCGTCGAAGTCGAACGACTGGATGTTACCGTGCTCAAGCGCCGCCAAACGCGCATCTATTTTGTCCCGCCAGGCTTGATCGGCGGCCGGTGAGGGTTCCCGCTGCAAGCTGGCCAGTATTGCTTCAAGAATATCCTCGCGATCGGCTGCAGCCAAACTCTTGGCTTTTTCGATCAGGATTTTTGCTTCGTTGGACATAGATAAATAATACACTTGGTTTTGGCCCGGGCAAGGATAAGTCGTGCACAATCCGCGTGCCGGGGCTGTGATGAGCAGGCGTGTCCATAAATCAGGGCGGCGGATCGACGATTCTGAAGTCGCGCACGACTCGCCCCTGCGGCCCATATGCACGTCAAGACAATCCTCGCACTTATCCCTTGGGATTGCTCTGGATTTCTGGGGGATTGCTGGCGTCCTTACCTTGCGGCGGTTCCCGCGCCTCGGTAGCGTCACATCAGAATTCGTTTGATCCAAGGGGTGTATGGCATGAGCACGCTTCAGGCTTCCGCGCAAAAGCAACTGCGCCAATTCGTTGAGCAGATCGAACGGCTGGAGGAAGAGAAGAAGCAGCTCGCCAGCGACATCCGCGACAAGTTTCTGGAAGCGAAGGCCACCGGATTCGATGTGAAGGCTTTGCGCAAGATTATATCTCTGCGCAAGAAGAGCGACAGCGAGCGTGAGGAAGAGGAAAGTATCCTCGAAGTCTATATGCACGCGCTTGGCATGTTGTCCGATAGCGAACGGCTGCAGAGCGCCGCTGACGCGATGATCGCGGCTGAGTAGCCGTCGCACGCCTCTGGCAAATTTGGTCAAAAAACGAAAGCGCGGCTCATGGGCCGCGCTTTTTGCCTATGCGGCTATCCCTGTCGGTTTGGCACACCTCGCCCGCGCCGGCGTTTGGCCCAGAGGCGTGCCGGCAATGAACGAGGTTGCGGCCCCGTTTGGCAAATTCGAGCTCGCTAATGGCGGGAATTGGCAGCCGAACAATCTAGACCCTAGCGCCAGCTCCTGATAAGTCTAATTGCTGATTGTTGCGATTATCATCAGGTGAACTGATGCATGTTACTCTGAAGCAGCTCAAGTATTTCTGCGCTTTGGCACGTGAACAGCACTTTGGGCGTGCCGCTCACGCCTGTGCCGTGACCCAGCCGGCGCTGTCCATGCAAATCCAGGAACTAGAGGCGACGCTTGGTATCGATCTGGTGGAGCGGACCCGCGCCGGCGTGAAGCTAACGCCAAAGGGGGCGGAGGTGGCCACTCGCGCTCAACGGCTTATCAACGACGCGCGCGATCTCGTCGATTACGCGCGAAATTCGGAAGGTGTGCTGTCGGGCGTCTTGCGTCTCGGTCTCATCCCGTCTGTTGCACCTTATCTCCTGCCGCCGTTGCTGCCGCTGCTGCGCACCAACTTTCCAAATTTGGAATTGCATGTACGAGAAACGCAAACCGAGCAGCTCGTACGCGAACTTGTTGTCGGCAAACTCGACGTCCTGCTTTTGGCGTTGCCGGTGAAAAACAACGATATCGAATCGCTGGCGCTCTTCGAAGACCGGTTCTTGCTCGCCGTTCCGCAGTCTCAAAATATGTCGGGCCGTGTCCGTGCTACGCGCGAACTGGTTGAGGAAGGCCGGCTGCTCTTGCTCGAAGAAGGTCACTGTCTTCGCGATCAAGCGCTGACCTATTGTAGCCTGCAGCAGGTCAATTCCGTGAACACATTAGGGGCTTCTAGTTTATCGACAATTGTT
>JANOKW010000304.1:0-5963 GCA_031419475.1 Hyphomicrobium sp.
GCCCTGGTTAGCTTGTTCAGTCAAGGTGATAATTCCCTCCCCGAGGGGAGAGGGAGTTCTGGCCGCGTCGATATCGAGGACGTGCTCGGCCAAATCTTTAGCCGGTTTTGTATTGGGAAGTAGGCCGAGGCGAAATTGCTATGTTTGGGGCGCGAATGTTCGTGTGAGATGATATCCCCGCAGCCAATTATGTGCTGCGTTTTATAGGAACAAATACCAATGAAAGTTACGTGTTTTAGAATCAGCGTGGCAATACAAAGGGTGACGGTCGTGTTCAGTTTCAGTAGATCGGTTCAGGCACACTAGTTAATCGGGAGGTCGCCCGCTGCGAACCTAGGCGCATTGGGTCCTCTCGGTCTGATAAATGAAACTGGGCAGCACAATACGCCGGAATTTGTAAGCAGCAGGCGGTCAGTGAAAGTTGCCGCATATGCGCTTAGGTTCCGCACATCTCAGGCCCCTCGCGGATTCGCCCATTTTGCGCTAGTACCTTCCCATGAAGGACAACTTCGACGTCATTGTCGTCGGCGGCGGACACGCCGGGTGCGAGGCAGCGGCAGCCAGCGCCCGCATGGGTGCGCGCACGGCGCTCGTCACGCACCGCTTCGACACTATCGGCGAGATGTCCTGCAACCCCGCAATCGGGGGCCTGGGCAAGGGTCACTTGGTCCGGGAAATCGATGCCCTCGACGGCCTCATGGGCCGCGTGGCCGACCAAGCCGGGATCCAATTTCGGCTCCTAAACCGCTCCAAGGGGCCCGCCGTTCATGGTCCCCGCACCCAGGCGGATCGCAAGCTTTATCGGCGCGCCATGCAGCGCGCGATCTGCGAAACGGTGAACCTCACAGTCATCGAAGGCGGGGTCGAGGATCTCGTGGTGTCTGACCCTGCGGGTCTGACACCATTTTCAGATGGTCCGGTCCATGGTGTCAGACCCGTAGGGTCAGACACCAATCGCACTGTTCGCGTCACAGGTGTTGTGCTCTCCAACGGCGAGCGCTTGACCGCTGGCGCCGTCGTTTTGACCACCGGTACGTTCCTAAACGGGCTCACCCATATGGGCGAACAGACGATCCCGGCGGGTCGCGCTGGAGAAGCTCCAGCCCTGAAACTCTCGGAGCGGCTCTATGCGCTGGGTCTACAGCTGGGCCGCCTCAAAACAGGCACGCCCGCACGCCTCGATGGCAAATCCATTGATTGGTCAGGCCTTGAAATGCAGGAAGCCGACGCCGATCCGGTGCCGTTTTCGTTTCTGACGACACGGATCACGACGCCGCAAATCGCCTGCGGGATCACGCACACGACGGCCGCAACGCCTGATATCATTCGCGCCAATCTTGCCCGTTCGCCCATCTATTCAGGTCAAATTGGCAGCGTTGGGCCGCGTTATTGCCCATCGATCGAAGACAAGGTCGTGCGCTTTGCCGACCGCACTTCGCATCAGATTTTCCTCGAGCCGGAGGGATTGGATGACGACACGATCTATCCAAATGGCGTCTCGACTTCGCTTCCCGTAGATGTCCAGGAAGCCTTCCTGAAGACCATGCCAGGGCTGGCGAATGTCATCATCAAGCGGCCAGGCTACGCCATCGAGTACGATTACGTGGACCCGCGCGAGCTGACTCCCGCACTCGAAGTGAAGCGATTGCCGGGCTTGTTCCTCGCCGGGCAGATCAACGGCACGACAGGCTATGAGGAAGCCGGAGCCCAAGGCCTGGCGGCAGGCCTCAACGCCGCCTTGATGGCCGGCGGCGCAACCAAGCCGTTCGTCGTTTCGCGCGCCGACGCCTACTTTGGCGTCATGATCGACGATCTCGTCAGCCGTGGCGTTTCAGAGCCCTATCGCATGTTCACATCACGCGCTGAATTCCGGTTGAAGCTGCGGGCCGATAACGCCGACCAGCGGCTGACGCCACTTGGACTAGCGCTAGGCTGCATCGGCAGCGAAAGGCAGATGGCCTATGACGCCAAATCCAAGGCTCTCGCCGATGGGTTAGACTTGCTGAACCAACTCAAGACTACACCAAACGAGGCCGCGCGCTGCGGCATCGAGATCAACCAGGATGGCCGCCGCCGGACGGCATTTGAGCTCCTAGCCTTCCCTGGGGTCGATATTCAGCGCCTCGCTGCCATCTGGCCTGAGGTCGCTCGCCTAGCGCCCGCAATTGCTTCCCAGCTCGAGATTGACGCCCGCTACCGGTCCTATATCGACCGGCAGGACGAGGACGTGGCTGTTCTGCGCCGGGACGAGGCCACCTCTATCCCGGTCGATTTCAACTATTCGGCCATCTCAAGCCTGTCGGGCGAGCTGCGGCAAAAGCTGGAGCGGCATAGGCCCTCTTCGGTGGCCCAAGCCGGCCGGATCGAGGGTATGACCCCCGCCGCCTTGCTGCTTGTGCTGGCCCACCTGAAGGCCGCCAGCCGGCGCCGGTCGGCTTGAGTACACAAATGGCTAAGCCGCAAAGCGCCCGTATTGACGGCCCTGAGGCCTTTAGAAGGGCCTTCCCCGTTTCACGTGAAACTATAAGCCGTCTGGTAACTTATGAGGCGTTGCTCAAGCGCTGGCAGAAGACCATTAACCTTGTCGCGCCGAGTACGATCAACGACATCTGGCACCGGCATTTCGCCGATTCGGCGCAGTTGTGGACATACGCAGGAGTTGGTCAGAATCCCCTTCCCCATCTCGCCGAAGGCGAGCCTTCGGCTCGACGCAAGGAGGGGTTAGGTGCGGGGGGACGCCCAGAGACCGGTCTTAGTTCTTCACCCCACCCCATGCCGGAGGCATGCTTCCAGCATGAACCCCTCCCCGTCAAGGGGAGCGGGGCCTACATGCCGTCAGCGGCCCAACCCCAACATTGGCTCGATCTCGGCTCTGGGGCGGGGTTTCCTGGCCTGGTCATAGCCATTATGGCGGCAGAGCATGGCGGCACGCGTCATACGCTGGTTGAAAGCGACAACCGCAAAGCCGCATTCCTCCGGGAAGCCGCTCGCGAGGCTGGAGTACCTGTGGACATCCTGTGCACGCGAATCGAAACTTCTGAAATTCACGCTAAGGTACGGGAGGTTGATTGTGTGACGGCCCGGGCGCTCGCGCCTTTACCGCGTCTCGCCCAACTGGCGGCGCCGTATTGTGCGTCTGGTACAGTCGGTTTCTTCTTGAAAGGCCGCGACGTTGCGGCTGAACTCGAAGAAACAGCTCGAACTTGGGATTTCCGGTTCGAACTGAAGCCGAGCGTTACAGATCCTGAAGGCCGTGTTCTGTTGCTCAAAGCGTTGAAGGTCAAGACGGAGGGTTAAACCCGTGACCGGCTATGTCTCAGGCGTTGGTGGCGGTGGTCCGTACGGCGGACCGCGCGTCATCTCAATCGCCAATCAGAAGGGCGGCGTTGGTAAAACGACGACTGCTATCAATCTCGGCACCGCGCTCGCGGCGGTCGGCGAGAAGGTCCTTGTGCTGGATCTCGATCCGCAGGGCAACGCGTCGACCGGACTTGGTATCCCGCTTGAGGCGCGCGCCAAGACGACATACGACGTGCTAATTGGTACGTCGTCGCTCGCGGACGCCTGCCTGCAAACTGCAGTGCCAGGACTGCACATCGTGCCGGCGAATAGCGATCTCGTGGGTATCGAAGGGTCGCTGCCGAACGATCAAGGGCGTCCCTACAAGTTGCGCGATGCTGTAAAGGCTCTCATCGGCTATCAGCGTTCGCGCCCGCAGGATACGCCCTACAGCTATGTGCTGATCGATTGTCCGCCATCGCTGAATATCTTGACCCTAAATGCCATGTCGGCCTCGGACGCAGTGCTGGTTCCTGTGCAATGCGAGTTCTTCGCGCTCGAAGGCATTTCGCAGCTCAAAGACTCGATCGATCAAATCCGCGCGACGCTCAATCCGCATCTTGAAATTCAAGGCGTCGTTCTCACCATGCACGACGCACGCACATCTTTGTCGAAGGAAGTTGCGGAGAACGTTCGCGCCTTTTTCGGCCCCAAGGTTTACGAAACCATCATCCCGCGCAATACGCGCGTGGCGGAAGCGCCCTCGCACGGCAAGCCGATCTTGCTCTACGATTACGATTGCGCGGGCAGCCAAGCCTACATTCGTCTCGCAACCGAAATCATCGAACGCGAGCGCCGGTTCAAGGCAGCGTAGAGCGGGCAGCATATTGGAGTGCGTGTTGCAGAGAGTACCTAAAATAGCAATAATATCAAGGGAATACGAAGGTCATGCAATCAGCGCTGCCAAAGAGCCGTTTGGGACGTGGGCTTGCGTCGCTCATCGGTGAGCCGGTGCAGAGCGGCACGCGGTTGCCGCCTGAAGGCGAGCAGCGCATGGTGGCGATCGCTCAGGTCAAGTCGAGTGTACTCAACCCGCGCAAGGATTTCCGCGACGAAGAATTAGCCGAGCTCGCGGAATCGATCCGGACCAAAGGGTTGGTGCAGCCGATCATCGTGCGCCCCGATCCGGCCTCTGCAGGCGATTTTGAGATCGTTGCCGGCGAGCGCCGCTGGCGTGCCGCCCAGAAAGCGGGCATTCACACCATTCCGGTCATCGTCCGCGAGTTGACCGACAAGGAAGTTCTCGAACTTGCCATTATCGAGAACGTGCAGCGGCAGGACTTGAATGCGATTGAAGAAGCTTCTGGCTATCGCGATCTCATCGAGCGTTTCAGCTACAATCAGGAGCAGGTGTCCGAGATTATCGGCAAGAGCCGGAGCCACGTCGCCAATACCTTACGGCTCTTGAAGCTGCCCGTCGGCGTGCAAGCGCTGGTTCAGCAAGGCAGTCTGACGGCGGGCCACGCGCGCGCGCTCATCGGCCGGGACGACGCCGAAGCGCTCGCGCATCGCATTGTCGAGGAAGCACTCAATGTGCGCGAAGTGGAGGCCATTGTTCAGGGCCGCGAGCACACGGACGATGCCGGTCCGAGCCGGAAGGTGCGCGATAAGGATCCCGATACCAAGGCCTTTGAAAAGGAACTTGCGGATCTTCTGGGCCTCAAGGTGGAAATCAAGCGTGGCTCAGGCGAAAGCGGCCACCTGATCATCAAGTTTGGCAACTTCGACCAGCTAGACTATATCCGCCAGCGCATTGGCGGCTGAGCCCAACCCCCTCATTCTCTGTTGAGGCTATCGGCAAGGTTCGCTTGACGGGGCGGATTGAAGTTGCTCGTGTGCCAGCGGTGCGCCCCTGATGGCGTTCTTGAGGACGTTGAGCGATGGGTGAGAACACTCTAGAGCGGTTGAGCGCAACGATCCAGGCGCGGCGGGGCGATAGTTCTGCCAAATCTTACACGCGCCAGCTCCTCGACGGGGGCGCTGAAAAATGCGCTAAGAAATTTGCTGAAGAAGCCGCTGAAACGGTCATCGCTGCCGTTTCTCAGAGCGAGGCTGCATTAACGGCGGAAGCGGCCGATACGCTGTACCACCTGCTTGTTTTGCTGGAGAGCCGGGGCGTGGCGCTGAGCGACGTTTACGCAGTTCTTGAAAAGCGCATGGGGACGTCGGGTCTCGACGAGAAGGCATCGCGGGGGCATTCGTGAAGTCATCGCGCCGTGGCCGCAAGAGTGTTGTTCCCGCTAAGCCCCGTAGCCCCAAAGTTGCGAGTGGGCTGCCGTTTTCGCCCTACCGGACTTTCACGCGCGATGAATGGGCGAGATTGCGCGCAGATACGCCGATGACGTTGAAGCCGGTGGAACTCGAAGAGCTGTCGGGTGTCATTGAAGAGCTATCGGTTGAAGAAGTCATCGAAATTTACCTGCCGCTGTCGCGCTTGCTCAATCTTTATGTGGCCGCCAGTCAAAAATTGCACTCCGTTTCATCGCAGTTTCTGGGGCTTAAGGATGTCAAAGTGCCCTTTGTTATTGGTGTTGCAGGCTCCGTCGCCGTGGGCAAGAGCACGACGGCTCGTGTGCTCAGAGCCTTGCTGGCGCGCTGGCCCGACCATCCGCGGGTCGATCTCT